>NZ_JBKQWU010000039.1:0-33469 GCF_047275745.1 Amaricoccus sp. W119
TTGACGCGGCCCCGATCGCGAGGGAAAAAATGATCGCCGCCCGATCGGAGGCTGACAGGCGGAACATGACCGACATCCGGACACCAGATGTCAGATCAAGTCTAAACTTATACAGACTACCTGCATCGCAACCGGTGAGGGATGGTTGTATCTCGCCGCCGTGCTCGACCCCGCGGCCCGGAAGGGCGTCCGTTGGCCCGAGAATCTCGCGCTCACCCTCGCCAGTGATCCCCGGAGCCAGATAGACGGCGTTCGCCATTGGTCCCGAACGCATGGCGACACAATGGCTCACTTTTCACGATCCGGCTGTCCTTGTCGCGGATCCTCACGCGCGGCGCCTCGAAGATCACCAACAGATGGACCGCGTCCAGCGCCCGCGAGCGCCACTCCTTCACCTCGTTGGGCACCGCGTCGGTCGTCGGGAAAACGATCCGGTGAGGCTGTTGAAGAAGTCGTTTCGGGCCGGTGCCGGGTTTGGTTGGGCCGCGCACATTTCGAGGATCGACCGGAGCAACAGCATCAGGGCTGCCGCCAGTTCTTGAGGTTCATGGAGATGGCGGTCAGGAGTGCCTGGATCTTCATGTTTTCGAGCCCCCGCGGATGGCTCTGGCAAGTCCGTGGAGCGTCTTCGCGGCGCCGTGCGCGCCTTCGACCCGCCAGCGGTGGCGGGTGTGGATTGCGTGTTCGCCTTCACCCCAGGCAGCGCGTTCGCGCCGGGCGCGTGAGGCATGGCTGCGTGGTTGGTGACGATATGCACCCGCCGGGATGGCGCGCCCAGTGGCAGACACTGTCGCTTGAGGGCGCAACACGCGCGATCGCGCCGGTCGGCACGATACCACTTGCCGGATTTCGTGCTGTCGCGGGGGACGAGCCGCTTCCTTGCCGGGCACCGGACCGCATCGTGATGGGGATCGAACCTGAACCGTTCGGTCGGAAAGCCCCGCGCTCCTTTGCGGCGAGGGGAGCGAAGGGGCGGGATGACGGCTTCGATCCGGCGGTCTTCAAGGGCGGCGTAAACCCGCCCCACGCCATGGATCGTGTCCGCCGTGATCCGGTCAGGGGGAGACCCACGCGCTTCTTCGATGGCGTCCAGGCGCTCGGTGAACCGGCCCGTGTCATGTTCCTCGCCGGTCACGATCGCCACGTCCACCACGACGCCCGCGAGGTCATCCACGGCCGTGCCGCTTGTAGGCCGGGCGCGGCGGCGCCCTGGACGACGTCGCCGTCGCCAGCGGCGCTCGAACCGGTGGCGCATCGGGATCCGCGCGGCGGAGCTTCTTGAACTTGCCGCTCGTGCGCGCGTCCCGCTCGGCGTCGTGAGCGGCCTCGACCGCGTCGAGATGGCGCGAAACCAGCGCGTCCATGCTGACATTCGCCCGGATCAGACTGGCGTCGATGTGGACGGTCGCAGAAACCGATCCTGCGGCCTGACATTGCCGGCGGACGGGACTGTCAGGAATTCCGTGTTCGGACGGGCGGCTGAACATCGGGCCATCGCCCGGGTGAAGCGCTCACCGAAGATGACGGCGAACTGAGCCTTGGCGACCGCCCACTCCCGTGGCGGCATCTTCCGCTCCTTCTCGGAGCGGTTCAAGACCAGGAATAGGAGCTTGGTCGCGGCGTCGTCGTTGGGGAAGTGGCCTCTGGCGCGGACGGCCCGGCGTAGCTTGGCGTTCAGGGCCTCGATGGAATTCGTGGTATAGACGATCCGGCGGACATCGTCGGCGAAGCCGAAGAACGGGATCACCTCCGGCGAGGCCCGACGCCAGCTCTGAACGATGGCAGGATACTTCCGACCCCAGTAGCCGGTCTCGAAGGCATCGAGCGCGGCGCCACCCGCGGTGGCGTCCAGTGCCTTGTAGATATCCTTCAGCGCCGCGGCGACGGGCTTGCGGTCCTTGTAGGACACGAAGTCGAGGCTGTGACGCAGCAGGTGGACGATGCAGGTCTGGACCATGGCATCCGGGAAGACCGCGACGATCGCCTCGTGAAAGCCCTTCAGGCCAGCGACGACGGCGAGCAGTACGTCCTCGAATCCGCGATTTCTGAGCTCGTTCATGACCCCTGAGCCAGAACTTGGCGCCCTCATTCTGCTCGAGCCAGAGCCCGAGAACCTCCTTCGTGCCGTCGACGCGGACGCCAAGCGCGATGTGAACGGCCTTGTTTCGGACCGTGCCATCGTCGCGGATCTTCACCCGAAGGGCGTCGAAGACGATCAAGGGGTAGACCGCCTCGAGCGGGCGAGCCTGCCAAGCGGCCAACTCGTCCAAGACCGCGTCGGTGACGGCGCTGATCAGGTCCGGCTAGACCTCGACCCCGTAGAGCTCGCGGACATGCCCGGCGATCTCGCGCACGCTCATTCCGCGAGCGTACATCGAGAGGATCTTCTCGTCGAAGTCCGGAAATACTTCGCGATCAGCGCCGGGTCGAAGCTGCCCGCCCGGTCGCGTGGAAGCTCCAGCTCGATCCGGCCGGTCCCGGTCGTCACCGTCTCGCGGCCGTAGCCGTCGCGGCTGTTGCCGGGCTCGCCATTGACCAGGTGATGGTCCATCTCGGCGTTCAGCGCCCGCTCGGCCAGCGCCTTCCTCAGCTGGTCGAGGAGGCCGTCGGTGTCGAACGCCGTCCGGGCGTCGGCGCCGTCGAGCAACTGGTCAAGCAGCGTGTCGGCGATCACGGGTGGTTTGCGTCGGGGCATGCGGGGTCTCCTTCTTTCCCACTATGCCCGTCCGAACAAGGAATTCCTGACAGTCCCCCCGCAGGGGGTGGGGTCGGAAGACAGTGCGTCGAGCCGGATGTCCATGGCCGGGAGTCTATCCGCGGCCACCCGAGACAGCATTATCTCGCGGAATCAGCAGGATAGTCAGGCAAATGCGCCCTGGCGGGGCGTTCCGGGACGGTCGGCGCCAGTCGATCCCGTCCAAGAGCATCGCGAGCTGCGCCACCGTCAGCCGCGCCACTCCGTCCACCGGCGAGGGCCAAGGAAAGCGGCCCTTCTCGAGCGCCTTGTAGGAGAGGCAGAACCCCTCTGAACCATAGGGCGCCATTCTCTTCATCAAGACTCCGCTTTCTCGGGAGTTGGGGCCTCCGGCACACCCGGGGCGATTCACTTTCCGGAGCCGCTTGTTCTCTTTCTCAAGCTCCCTCAGGCGCTTCACCTGGTCGGACTTCAGCCCGCCGAACTCCTTGCGCCAGCGGTAGTAGGTAAAAGGCGTCACGCCGATCGAGCGGATGGCCACCGCGACCGGCCGTCCTGCGACACCAGCACGTCGACCTGCCTCAGCTTCAGCTTCGTGCTTTCTCCGTGGCTTACTTCAGGGAGGACCGCCTTCTATGGGCAGACCACGAGCAGCACCATCCAAAATCAAGTACTTGCCCGTTGACTCTCACCTCCCCCCTGCGAACTCGGTCCGCAACGACAGCGCAATAACATTCATCCCCGATGTCCCTTCGATGGTCCCGTGCGCCCGCCGTTGCCGCGGGATTGCGCCACTCCCTCACCTGTGGCTCGGAGGCGAGTTTCCGGTCCCATGCGCCGCGTAGCCGGGTGGCGCCCCGAAGGCGCCGCGTGGTCGTTCAGACACGCTCCGAAGGTGCCTGGTCAGCTCGTCAATTCGCACGCATGGAACAGGCCGAGGCGCCCTCAACGCCGGTTCGTGAAACGTTGTTCTCGGTCTCCGTCTGGTTCGCGCGCTGGCCGGTGAACTGAAGCGGACTCGTGTTCTGCCCCGTGTGACGGCCGCTGCGACGGGACTCAAGCTTCCTTCCGCGGTGGGAGGCCATGATCTCGATCTCGCGGACGAGCGCCTCGACAAACCGCCTCAGTACCCCCGGGCGGGGCTCGACGAACGGGTAGAGGGGATCATGTTTCATCGCTGGGTATCTCCAAAACCAGCTGATCCATCGGACGATGACCCGATGCGAGGGTGTCGCGCGGCGCGGCGCCGATGGTGGCGACGATGCCCAGGCAGACGATCAGCGCGACCGCCACCGCGATCCCGAGACGGCCGGTGAGACCCGGGAGGGACGAGAAACTCCGGAAGGACATGGAGGAGTACGTGGAGGCGACCCGCCGTACCCGCGGACGCTCCAGGCGGCCCGTCAGAGGCTCCGGGCGTTCGCCATCATAAACACTGTCGGCGGCGCGGCAGTCGGCGTTGAATTGGTCGAGTTCAATCGCGGTGAACATAATGTCTCCAGAAGATCGTTACTGAAATCAGAATCGGCGGAAATTCGCCTATCTCTGGAGTAGCTCTGGATCATCATCGCGTCAACGATCTGCCGGGAATTTACCCTGATTCGCATGCACTCCGGGATCGCGCAGCGCGCCCCGAGCTGAGGGAACACACCGCCCGGTCCCGACGGGCATGTTGTGATCAGTGGCAAGCGCGGCTCCGTGCGAGCCGCGCCGCGGTTCTCAGGGCGTCTCTCTCAGGCGGCTTTCCCGACGCGGCAGGGTCTCGGGAATGAAGCTGCCATGGGCGTCGAGCAGGTCGTCGACGAGCTTGGCGATCTGGGCGGTGTCGAGTTCGGCCGCGGTATGAGGGTCGAGCAGCGCCGCGCGCGCCACGTGGTCGCGCCGCCTCGTCAGCACCGCCCCGACGGTTGGTCTCCGCACGTTCACCTGCGTGCGCATGAGTGCCGCGAGCTGCATCGGGATCTCGCCGACCGGGGTAGGGGGCGACGCCCTGACGATCGACGAGGCACGGCACCTCTGCGGCGGATCGGCGGCGAGGACACGGAGCGGTGGCTGATGTGCGAGGTGAGCCTGATCTGGCACGAGTCCGTCGGCGCGACGCGCTAATCCCTGAGGCGCGAGACCGAGTTCCGCTCGACGAGTTCCGCCTTGCGCGTCACCTGCAGCGTGCTGACCGGCTCGCCGGCGATGCGCCGGACGAGGAGGTCCGCCAGCGGTTCGGCGGCGTCGCGCAGCGCCAGGCGGGTGACGGTGAGTGGGGGGTCGAGCGCGTCGGTCCTGACCTGCGGCAGCACGTCGTCATGGGCGACGACCGCGAGGTCGCGAGGCACCGAGAGCCCCCGGCGCCGGGCGGTCTCGTAGACCCCGGCGGCGACGAGCGAGTTGCAGCAGATCACCGCCGTCGGCCTGTCGCGCCCGGGGGCGAGGAGGCTGTGGCAGGCTTCGACGCCATGGGCGGCCGAGGTGTCGCCGTGGACGATCAGCGACGGATCGACCGGGAGCTGCCATCGGGCCATGGCGGCATGGAAGCCCTCGAGGCGCGCGGCGACCGATGGCCAGATCGCGGGTCCGGCGATGAGCGCGACGCGGCGATGCCCGGCGGCGGCCAGGACATCGACGGCCTGCTCCGAGACATCCCGGTTGTCGTCGTCGAAATAGGCATAGCGCGCGTCCCCCCGATGGTGCCCGTGCACGACGAAAGGATAGTCACGCGCGAGAAGCATCTCGATCCGGGGGTCGTCGGCGACCGGAAAGGTCACCACGAAACCGTCGAGCGCGCCGCGGGCAACCAGACGCTCATGGGTCGCGAGCGTGTCCGTCCCGTCGCCGACGTGCAGGACGAAGTCGAGACCGCGCGCCGAGAAGGCCATCGAAAGCCCGGCGACGAGTTCGAAGAAATGCCCGTGCTCGAAGGCCTTCGGCGGTTCGGCGAGGATGAGGCCCACCATGCCCGACCGTCCGGTCACCAGCTTGCGGGCGACCTGATGGGGCCGGTAGTTCAGCGCCCGCGCGACCTCCTCGATGCGCCGCCGCGTCTCCTCGGTAACGTCGTCGAAGCCGCGCAGCGCCCGGCTGACGGTCGTCGCCGAGAAACCCGTCGCTTTCGCCACGTCGCGCAGTGTCGTCATCGTAAGCCCTGGTCCGCGTGGGGTCAGCCGCCACGATGCCCGATCTTTGCCGGCTAACCCATGACTTGGTAACGGAAAAAGCGGTCTGGCGCCAGACCTCGCCACGCGCGGGCGCGGGAAGGCGCCGCGGCACACCGCCGCGGTTCGGCCCGTGAGGAGGGCGGGACCGGCCACCCGAGGGTCAAGGGTCGATCACCGTCATTGTCGCAAGGTCGAGCCGGAAGGCCGGCGCGAAGGTCAGACCCTCGGCCTCGCCGGCGGCGTCGGTATGGGGCGACATGCAGAGAAACCGGTTCCGGGTGAAATCGGGTCGCAGGACCGTCATGCCGAAGAGCGTGCCGAGACCGGGCACTGCGCTGCCCTCCGGTCCCCATGGCTGCCACGGGCCGTCGATCGAGCCGGCACGATAGACGCGGATCGTCTTGTCCACCTCGGCGTCGGGCTGTTTCTCGTAGAGCCGGCTGCAGGTCGAAGCGACGAGCCAGGCCGAGCCGTCCCGGTCATCGACATAGACCTTCGGCAGCTCGAACTGCGTGAACTCCTGCTCGTCCGGAACCGTGACCGGAGGCAGCAGCGTTTCAAGCTCGAAACCGGTCCCGTCGCGCCGGATGATCGCATGCCCCATCGCGGACCGCCGCGGCGCCGTCTTCGCGCTCCAGAAGAGATGGATGCGTCCGTCGCCGTCGATCAGCGGGAACGGGTCGCGCCAAGCCAGGATCGGCCCGCCGCCCTCGCCATCGCGATGCCCGATCTCGGCCGGGTCGGGCAGATAGTATCCGGCGTCGGTGATCGCCTGCCAGTCGCGCACCGGACAGAGCACCGGCGCCTCGGGCCGGTGCGCGACGGTGTAGCCGTCCGAGAGCGCGAGCATGATGTTCTGCGCGAAGGGCCGTTCGGGACCGAAGTCATGGAGGCCGGTATAGGCGAGAAGCTTCCAGCCGTCCTCCAGCGGTTCGATGCCGCCGCTCCAGAGCGTCAACGAATCGGCCAGGCCCGCGCCCCGGCGCGGCTCGATCAGGCATCCCTGATCGGTCCAGGACAGCCCGTCGTCGCGCGAGAGGAAATGGCGGATATGGAAGGGCACGCTGTTGCGATCCCCCGCCGCGAGCGGCGATCCGTCGGCGAGCCGGCGCCCGGTGGCGAGCGAATAGAGGTGGATCGCGCCGCCCGCCTCGACGTAGGACCAGGCGTCCCAGAGATAGAGGTCCGGATGGACGATGCCCGGTGTGAAGGGGCGTGGGTCGGGTGGCGGGATCGTCACTGGCATTCGTGTGCTTCCTGTCGGGTGGCCTCCCGGGGGGTCGGCGGAGACAAGGAATCCGCGCCGTGGACGCGGACCGGTGGGAGGAGCCGAGCCGCGCGCCACGGCGCCGGATGCTCCACCGGGCCCGCGAAGGCCCGGAGGAGCGACGCCCCGATTCAGGGCGCCTCCGACCGGTGCTGCTTTTCCGGCCCGGTGGGCCGGACGATCAGGACATCGCAGGGAGCCTGCTTGACGACCTCGGTCCCGACGGTACCGAGCAACCGCCCGGCGAGCGACCTGTCATGCGTGGCTCCGATAACCAGCAGTTCGGCGTTGCGCTCGCGGGCGGCCTTGACGAGCGCGACGGCCGGTTCCCCCTCGACGGTGAGCGCCGCCGCGACCGTCGCCCCCTGACGCGCGGCGACCGCGACCGCCGCGGCGATCGCCTCGCTGGCGGTGCCGCGCTCGATCACCTCGGTCGTCGTTCGCGGGTCTCCGCCCGTCGTCGCCAGGTTCCGGGCATCGGCGCGTTGCGACAGGCCGCTGTAGACGCAGACGATCACGAGATCCGCGTCCTCGTATTTCGAGATCCATGCCGCCCGTGCGACGGTCTGCTCGGCGAGATGCGACCCGTCGGTGCCGACGACGACGACGCGGTAGTCGGTCATGTTGCTCATGAGAGCCTCCTCTCCCGCGCGTTCAATGGCCACCGCCGGGCATCGCCATCACCTCGTCCACGTCGCGCACGATCGGCGGCTCCTTGATCCAGAGCATCGTCACGGCGGCGACGGCGAGGCCGACACCGGCGAAGGTGATCGCGTTGTTCGGATCGTCGCCGAGGATGTTCGAATAGACCCAGCCGAAGGTCACCGAATGGATCAGCATCGGGATCACGATCATCATGTTGATGATGCCCATGTAGACGCCGTAGCGGGTCGAGGGGATCATCCGCACCGCCATGATGTAGGGGACGCCCATGATCGACGCCCAGGCGATGCCGAGACCGATGATCGGGAAGAAGAGCAGGTACTTGTTCGTCAGGAACGGGAAGATGATGAGCCCCGCGGCGGCGATCAGCAGGCAGGCCATGTGCACGAATTTCGCACCCCGCTGCCGCGCGAAGGCGACGAGCGAGAAGGCGACCGAGAAGGTCACGATATTGTACCAGCCGTTGATGAGCCCGGTCCAGCCGACCGCCTCGCGGAAGCCGTCCGACTGAGGATCCGTCGTGCCCCAGACCGATTGCGCCATGGAAAGCGTCACATACTGCCAGTAGCAGACCATCGCATACCACTGGAACAGATAGACGACCGCGAGCTTGCGCAACTCGACCGGCATTTCGACGATGGCGTCCCAGATCTCCCTGAGGAAGCCGAGCGGGCTGCCCTTGTGCTCGCGCAGGGCCTTCAACTCGGCCTCGGTCGGCGGGATCTCGGGCGTCGTCAGCACCGAGACCAGCACCGATCCGATCGAGCAGACGGCGCCGAGCATGAAGGAGCCGACGACCCAGTAGGGGATGCCCGCCTCGGTCGCGCCCTCGATCAGGTTCTGGAACACGAAGAGCGAGATATTCGCGAGCGTGATGCCGAAACCGGTGAAGAAGCTCTGGGCGAGGAAGCCCTTGCCGAGCTGCGACGGCGGCAGCTTGTCGGCGATGAAGGCGCGATAGGGTTCCATCGCGGTGTTGTTCGACGCGTCGAGCAGCCAGAGCAGCAGGACCGCCATCCAGAGCGCCGAGACGAAGGGGAAGAGGAACAGGCAGATCGAGCAGCCGATGGCGCCGATCAGGAAGAACGGCTTTCTCCGGCCCCAGCGCGGGCTCCAGGTCCGGTCGCTGAGCGCGCCGATGATCGGCTGGATCAGGAGACCGGTCATCGGTCCCGCGAGGTTCAGGATCGGCAGGTCATGCGGATTCGCGCCGATGAACTGGAAGATCGGGTTGATCGCGGTCTGCTGCATCCCGAAGCTGTACTGGATGCCGAAGAAGCCGAAGTTCATGAGCAGGATCTGCCGCATGTCCATCAGCGGCTTCTGCCGCACGATCGTGGTATGCGTCAGTTCGGCGCCCGTGGTGGGCGCGCCCTCGTCGATGCTCGCCGCCGTCGTGCTCGTGCTCACCGGTCGCCTCCCGCGTCGCGATCAAGGAATTGCTGCAGCCGCCCGAGTTCCCGCTCCCAGCCTTCGCTGTGATAGCCGGCGACATTCGCCTCGTAGGGGCCCTGCACGATGCGGACCAGCGTGCCGTCGCGCCCCATCTTGTTGAACTCGACCCGAAGCTCCAGCGGCTTGTCCGGGTCGATCCCCGGATCGCCTGTGATCCTCTGCCGGGCGACGAAGACATCCGGCTCGAAATATTCGGTGAAGATGGCGTCCGTGGTCACGCGCGTGGACGGATCACTGTCGCGCACCTTCACGTGGTGGTGCTTGCCCCCGGTCTTGAGATCGGAACTGAGCGTCTCCTTCTCGACGTGCCAGCCCGGACTGCCGCGCCATTCGGCCATTTCCTCCGGAGCCGTCCAGGCCCTGAAAACCACGGGCCGCGGATAGTCGAACTGACGCTCAATGATGACCATGACATTGGCAGCCATGCCGAGCTTCCCCCTTACGTTGCTAGTATAATTTTATTACGTGCCGCGGTAATCGCGAGCACGAATCGGCAATCTTATCGTTAAGATAAGGGCAAGCGCGAGCGCGCTGTCAACCTTGGCGGCGGTCCACGATCGCTTCGGTGGCGGCGGTCCGCTTACCGCGATCCGCGCGCCGGGATGGGTGCGGGGGTCGAACGAGAACGACCGCCGCCCGGTCCGGCGACGGTCGTCGAGTGTCACCCGGACCGGGAGGTCCGGGGCAGCGTGATCAGGCGCGGGCCAGAGGCTCGCCTGGATGCGCGATCAGATCCGCGCGCCCAGCTTCGCGAAGTAGTCGTTGGTGATCTTCACGACCACTGGCGACAGGAGCACGAGCGAGATCAGGTTCGGGAAGGCCATGAAGGCGTTCAGCGTGTCGGCGACCAGCCAGACGAAGTCGAGATGGGTCGTCGCGCCGATCATCACGAAGATCGTCCAGAGCAGCCGGTAGGGCTTCTCGACCGCCGTGCCCATGATGAACTCCCAGCACTTCTCGCCGAAATAGGCCCAGCCGAGAATGGTGGTGAAGGCGAAGACGGCGAGCGCGGCGGCGAGGAAATACTGTCCGAAGCCCGGAAGCGCGGCGCCGAAGGCGTTCGAGGTGAGCGCCGCGCCCGACTCGCCGCTGTTCCAGACGCCGGTCACCATGATGACGAGCCCGGTCATGGTGCAGACGATCAGCGTGTCGATGAAGGTGCCCATCATGCCGATCAGCCCCGACTGCGCCGCGTTGTTCGACTGGCCCGCCGCCTGGGCGATGCCCGCCGTGCCGAGCCCGGCCTCGTTCGAGAAGATGCCGCGCGCCACGCCGTAGCGCATGGCAAGCATGATCGTGGCGCCAGCGAAGCCGCCGCCGGCCGCGATCGGGGTGAAGGCGTGCTGGAAGATCAGGCCGAACGCCGCCGGGATCTGGCCGAGGTTGAGCAGCAGGATCAGGAGCGCGACCACGATATAGGCGATGCACATGAAGGGCACGAGCTTCTCGGCCACCGCGCCGATCCGCTTGATGCCGCCGAGCAGGACGAAGCCCGTCATAACAGTGAGGATGATACCGGTCAGCCAGACCGGCACGCCGAAGCCGGTCTCGACCACGGCCGCGATGGAATTCGACTGCACCATGTTGCCGATGCCGAAACCCGCGAGCCCGCCGAAGAGCGCGAAGGCGACGCCGAGCCAGCGCCAGTTCTGGCCGAGCCCGTTCTTGATGGCATACATCGGCCCGCCGACATGCTCGCCCCGGTCATCGACCTCGCGGTAGTGCACGGCGAGCAGCACCTCGGCGTATTTCGTGGCCATGCCGACGAGCGCGGTCATCCACATCCAGAAGAGCGCGCCGGGCCCGCCGAGAGCGATGGCGGTCGCCACGCCCGCGATGTTGCCGGTACCGACGGTCGCTGCGAGCGCGGTCATGAGCGCGGCGTAAGGGCTGATCTCGCCTTTCGCATCGGCGTCGGGCTTGCGGCCGTTCCAGACCATCCGGAACCCCATCGCGATCCGGCGGATCGGCATCAGCTTCAGGCGGATCTGCAGCAGAAGGCCGGTCCCGAGGATCAGGACCAGCATCGGTGGCCCCCAGACAAAGCCGTTTATGGCCGAGAAGAATGCGGTCAGCGCTTCCATTTGGTCTTATCCCTCCCTTGGGCGATTGCCGGCCGGCCGATCAGGATGACGGCGGCGTTCGCGTGGTCATTCAATGTGATTATTGGATCCTGAGCAATAATCGAGAGGATCCCAACCATTCGCGAGGCAATGAGCTCTCGGAGCGACACTTGGCCGCGGAAACGGTTCCGGTATCAGCCGGTCTCGCCGGTCTTCTCGCCATGCCCCCGCCCGAGCCGCGAGGCCTTGAGCGGGCCGAGCGCGGCGAGGTGCCGGCGCATGAAATCCGACGCTTCGCGATTCCGGCCCCGGAGCACCAGGTCCAGCAGCTCGACATGTTCGAGGCAGCGTTCGCGGGCGATGTCGCGGTCGAGCATCTGGCCGTAGTCGAAAAGCCGCCGCAGCCGATCGACGCGTTTCAGCGCGTCGATGAAGAAGAAGTTCCCGCTGCATTCGATGACGGACTCATGCATGCCGCTGTTGAGCTCGAAGAGCCGGGCGTCGGGGACCGTCCAGATCGCACCGTCCACCAGCCAGCGCTGCTGCTCGCGCCGCTGTTCGAGCACGGGGCGGTTCAGCTCGAAGCGCGGCTCCAGGAGCGCGGCGGGCTCGATCAGCTGCCGGAAGCGATAGCTGTCGCGATAGGCTTCGAGCGAGGTCAGGACGGGCAGGAACTCCCAGCCATGGCCGGGTAGGCGCTCGATCCAGCCTTCGAGTGCCATCCGGCGCAGCAGCTTCGTCAGGCGCCCCTTGGTCAGATCGTAGCGGCGCAGGAACTCGTTCTCGGTCATGCGTTCGGGCAGATCGCCCCGGACGCGGTCCCGCGCGATGCGCTGGTAGACCTCCTCGTCCTCGTCAACCTCCGCGGGGGCGTCCGAGATCCGCTCGGCGGCGGCGACATCCACCACCTGATAGCCGCTGCGCTCGCCCGCGACGAGGACGCCGGCCTCCTCGAGCTGTTTCATTGCCGCGCGGACCGGGGACCGGGAGACCCGGAACTGTTCGGCGAGCTTGCGCTCGGTCAGACGGTCGCCCCGCCTGAGCCCCCCCTCGCGGATATGGGTGGCTATCTGGCTCACAAGATTGGTCGCGAGAGTGGTCATGGGTCGATCCGGGCCCGGTGTCTCACCGATTGATGCCAGATTCCGCTGGTTGGGCCAAGTCTGGATTTTTGAACTTGCAAAAAACCGAATCATCGCGTATCTGGTATTTAGAAGTTACAAAAAGCCAAACGGGAGAAACGGATCGGAATGGTGAAGGCGCGGCGACCGAGCCGCTGACGGACCCCGATCGGACTCTCCGCCCCGAGAATCGAAGCGAGAGGATGAAGCATGCGCGTGCTGGTATTGCCCGGCGACGGGATCGGCCCGGAGATCACCGAGGCCACGTTGAAGGTGCTGGAACGGGCCGACGCGGCCCATGGGCTCGGCCTCGAGATCGAGCGGGCCGACATCGGGTTGAAGTCGCTCGCCGAGCAGGGAACGACGCTGCCCGACGCGGTGCTGCGCCGGATCCCCGAGGTCGATGGCGTGCTTCTCGGCCCGGTCTCGCATTACGAGTATCCGACGCGCGACAAGGGCGGGATCAACCCGTCGGGCGCGCTCCGCACCGAGTTCAAGCTCTACGCCAACATCCGCCCCTGCCGCTCGCGCCCGGATCTGACCGTGCTGCGAAAGCCGATGGATCTCGTCATCGTCCGCGAGAACACCGAGGGCTTCTATTCCGACCGCAACATGTTCGCGGGGACCGGCGAGTTCATGCCCGATCCCGACATGGCGCTTTCGGTCCGCAAGGTGACCGCGAAGGCCTGCCGGGCGGTGGCGCGCACGGCCTTCGAACTGGCCCAACACCGTCGCAAGAAGGTGACCGCCGTCCACAAGGCCAATGTCGTGAAGCTCTCCGACGGTCTGTTCCTGCGAGAAGTGCGCAAGGTCGCGGCCGAATATCCCGAGGTCACGCTTGAAGAGCTGATCGTCGATGCGACCGCGGCGCTCCTGATCCGCCGTCCGGACCAGTTCGACGTCATCGTCACCACCAACATGTTCGGCGACATCCTGTCGGACGAGGCTTCGGAGCTTTCGGGCAGCCTCGGCCTCGGCGGTTCGATCAGCGAAGGGGACGGGATCTGTGTCGCGCAGGCGCAGCACGGTTCGGCGCCGGATATCGCGGGGCAGGGCAAGGCCAATCCGACCTCGCTGATCCTTTCCGCCGCCATGCTGCTCGACTGGCTCGGCCGGCGCCACGACGATCCGCGGTATCTCGCGGCGGCGAAGGCGATCGAGGCGGCGGTGGAGCGCGCGCTGGACGATCCCGGGAGCCGGACGGCGGATCTCGGCGGCCCGCTCGGGACCGACGCCTTCACCGCCCGCGTCTGCGACGCGCTCGCGGGCGTGGTCGCGCCCGCCTGATAAGGGCCGCCCGATCAAGCCCGTCTGATCGCGCCCGTCAGGCGCTTGGCAAAACGCGCGCCTGACACGCCTGAGATCAACACGAACGAACGCCAGGGCCGGATGGCCGAACCGGAGGAACACCCATGTCAAATCTCACCCGCCGCGGCTTCGCGCTGCTCGCCACCGCCGCCATCGTGGCATCGTCCTTCGCCCTTCCGGGCCATGCCGAGGCGAGGCTCGAACAGCTCGGGCTTCTCGCCCCGTCGAGCCCCGGTTCCGGCTATGATCAGCTCGCCCGCGGCCTGCAGCAGACGCTGCAGTCCGAGGGGCTGGTCCCGGCCGTCGAGGTCACCAACGTTGCGGGCGGCGGCGGCACCGTCGGGCTCGCGCAGTTCGTCACCTCCCGGCCGCGCAATCCGGTCGCGATGGTCGTCGGCTTCGCGCTTGTCGGCGGCGTGCTCACCACTGGCTCGGCGGTGACGCTCGACGACGTGACACCGGTCGCCCGGCTGATGGCCGACCAGGATGTCATCGTCGTGCCCGAGGGTTCCGAGATCAGGACGCTCGCCGATCTGGTCGCGGCCCTGAAGGCGGCGCCCGGCGATGTCTCCTGGGCGGGCGGCTCCATCGGCGGCGTCGATCACATCACGGCCGGCCTCTTCGCCAAGGCGGCGGGCGTCGATCCGACCGCGATCAACTACGTGGTGCACGCCGGCGGCGGCGAGGTGCTGGCCTCGGTGCTCGGTGGCCACACCACGCTCGGCATCTCGGGCTACGAGGAATTCCGGACCCAGATCGAGGCGGGCAAGCTCGTGCCGCTCGCCGTCTCGGGCGAGGAGCGCATTCCCGGCCTCGACGCGCCGACGTTCCGGGAGGCTGGCGTCGATCTCGCGGTCACCAACTGGCGCGGTCTCGTGACCAGCACGAAACTCGACGATGACGAGCGGGCGGCGCTCGACGAGACCATCGCCGCGCTCGTCGCAACCCCCGCCTGGGCCGAACTGCTCGCCTCCCGCAACTGGCAGGACGCCTACCAGCCCGCCGATGCCTTCGGCGCCTTTCTCGACGAGGAATCGACGCGTATCGGCGAGGCGCTTCGCGACGCCGGCGTCGTCCAGTAACCTCCGGGGCAGGGGGCGCGCGGGCCGTGCGCGCCCCTCCACCGAAAACACCCCCATCGCTGGCAAGGCCAGATCCCCGTCGCCCCGACCGTCCGGAGACCATCATGACTGAGACACGTTTCTTCACCCCCGAAGACCTGACCGGCTATGCCGAGGCGATGTTCCGCTCGGCCGGCATGAGCGAGGCCGACGCGCGCCTGATCGCGGGCGATCTCGTCAAGGCCAACCTGCGCGGCGTCGACAGCCATGGCGTCTCGCGCATCCCGATGTATCTCGAACGCCTGCGCCGGGGGCTGGTGAACCCGCGCCCCGAGGTGAAGGTGACCAAGGTCGCGGGCGCCGTCGCGCATGTCGATGGCGATGGTGGCATGGGCTTCGTCGCCTCGGAGGTGGCGATGACGACCGCCTGCGACCTCGCCGGCGAAATGGGCATCGGGCTCGCGGGCGTCCACCGCTCGACGCATTTCGGCATGGGCGCGGCCTATGCGCTGCGCGCCATCGAGCGCGGCTATATCTCGCTCATCTTCACCAATTCCTCGCCCGCGATCCCGATGTGGGGCGGGCGCACCACCTTCCTCGGCGCGAGCCCGATCGCCGCCGGCATCCCGGGCGGCAGGCACGCGCCCTATGTGATGGACATGGCGATGACGGTGATCGCGCGCGGCAAGATCCGCCTCGCGGCGATGAAGGGCGACCCGATCCCCGAGGGGCTGGCGCTCGATGTCGAGGGCAATCCGACAACGGACGCGGCGAAGGCTTTCGAGGGCGTCTGCCTGCCCTTCGGCGGCGTCAAGGGCTCGGTGCTCGGCACGCTCATGGACCTGATGTCGGGGGTGCTGACCGGGGCGAATTTCGGCGGCGAGGTGAAGAGCCTCTATTTCGACCATTCCGGGCCGCAGAACGTCGGGCATCTCTTCTTCGCGATCCGTCCCGACCTCTTCATGTCGCTCACCGATTTCGAGGCGCGGATGGACGCCTACTACGAGCGGATCAAGGAATTGCCGAAGGCGGCTGGCGTCGAGGAGATCATGATGCCCGGCGAACCCGAGCAGCGCCGCGAGGACCAGCGCCGCCGCGAGGGCATTCCGGTCACCGCCAATGTGATCCGCGACCTGACCGCGGAAGGCGCCGGCGCCGGCGTCGCCTTCCCCGAGGGCCGCGCCGAGCCCGCGGCCGCGTGATGAACCGGCTCTCCGCCCATATCGGCTACCTCTACACCGAACTGCCGCTCGCCGAGCGTCTGGCGGCGGCGGCGCGCGACGGCTTCACCGCCGTCGAGCATCCCGAGCCCTGGTCGATCCCGGCCCCCGAGATGCGCGCCCGCCTCGCCGACCTCGGCCTCGTCTTCGCCCAGGTGACGAGCGGCATGGGCGGAGCCGGCGAGAAGGGCCTCGCCGCCTTGCCCGGCCGTGAGGAGGAGTTTCGCGAGGGGTTCCGCCGCGCGCTCGATTATGCCGTCGCGATCGGCTGCCCCTTCGTGCATCCGATGGCGGGAGTTCCCGCCGGCGCCGATCCGGCCGGGGCGAAGGCGAGCTATCGCGAGAACATCGCCTTCGCCCACGCGCTTCGCGCCGGAACCGGCGCGCGGCTGCTCGTCGAGGTGATCACCATCCCGGGCTATGCGATGGGAACGCTCGCCGAGGCCGCCGCGCTCCAGGACGATTTCGGGGGCGAGATGTCGCTGCTGCTCGACACCTACCACGCAACCGTTCTCGGCATCGACCCGACCCAATGGCTGGCGGTGAACCCGTCCCGTATCGGCCATGTCCATATCGCCGACCACCCCGGCCGGCATGAGCCGGGGACCGGCGCGGTCGACTTCCCGCGCTTCCTCGATGCGCTCCGGAGCGCCGGCTACGCCGGTGCCATCGGTTTCGAATACATCCCCTCCGGCGCGACGAGCGCCAGCGCCCGCTTCCTCCCCGCCTGGAAGCGCCTTCTCGACACCCCCCCCCGCCATGGGAGCCGCGTCATGACCACGACCACAGCCATCCTCACCCCGCAGAGCGCGATCACCACCATCGACCCGACGACCGGCGCGACGATCGCGACCCACCCGCTTCAGGACGATGCCACCGTCGACGCGCTCCTCGACGCCGCCGTGACGGCGCAGCGTGCCTGGGCGCGCGAGCCCGTCGCCGAGCGGGTTAAGCTCCTCACCCGCATGGCCGGGGCGTTGCGCGCCGGCAAGGCGCGCTACGCCGAGATGGTGACGCGCGAGATGGGCAAGCCGATCGCCGAGGCCGAGGCCGAGATCGAGAAATGCGCCTATAACTGCGACTTCTACGCCGAACACGCGGCTGCCATGCTCGCCGACGAGCCGGTGGCCACGAACGCGGCAGAGACGCTGGTCGCCTATGAGCCGCTCGGGCTCGTGCTCGCGATCATGCCGTGGAACTATCCGTTCTGGCAGTATTTCCGCTTCGCCGCCCCGGCGCTCGCCGCCGGCAACGGCGCGATCCTGAAACACGCCGCCAATGTCACCGAATGCGCGCTGGCGGTTCAGGAAATCATGGAGGCCGCGGGCGCACCCGAGGGGCTGACCGCGACGCTCGTGATTGACACCGCGCAGGTCGCAGGCCTGATCGCCGATCCGCGCATCGCCGCCGTCACGCTGACCGGCTCGACCGAGGTCGGTGCCATCGTCGCCTCCCAGGCGGGACGCGCGCTGAAGAAACAGGTGCTGGAACTCGGCGGCTCCGACCCGTTCATCGTGCTGGCCGATGCCGATCTCGAGAAGGCGGCCGAGACGGCGGTCAAGGCGCGCTACATCAACGTCGGCCAGAGCTGCGTCAACGCCAAGCGCTTCATCGTCGAGGAGGCGGTCGCCGACCGTTTCGTGGAGCTTTTCGTCGCCAAGGCCGAGGCGCTGAAGGTCGGAGATCCGATGGAGCGTGACACCGCCATCGGCCCGATGGCCCGCGCCAACCTGCGCGACACGCTGCACGGCCAGGTCGAACGCTCGCTCGCCGAGGGCGCCGAACTCAGGCTCGGCGGCGAGCCGATCGACGGCCCCGGCTTCTACTATCCGCCGACCGTGCTCGACCGGGTCGAACCGGGCATGACCGCCTTCCGGGAGGAGACCTTCGGCCCGGTCGCGGCGATCATCCGCGCCCGCGACGCCGAACACGCTGTGGCACTCGCCAATGACACCGAATACGGCCTCGGCGCCGCGCTCTGGACCGGAGATACCGCGCGCGGGCTCGATCTCGCCCGCCGCGTCGAGGCCGGCGCGGTCTTCGTCAACGGCATGACCGCCTCCGACCCGCGCTACCCGTTCGGCGGCATCAAGCGCTCCGGCTACGGCCGCGAGCTTGGCCAGCACGGCATCCGCGAATTCGTCAACATCAAGACCCTCTGGGTCGGTCCCACCCGGTGATTTCGACCCGGTGATTTCGGCCCAGCAAACTCACTCGAAATGAGGTCCACCATGCCCGAACCAGCCCAACCCGCCATCCTCCGCCCCGCCGAACTCAAAACCAACGACCGCGGCGGCGGTGCCCGCACCACGCCGCTCGTTACCCGCCGTTGCGGCTCGACCAGCATGATCAACGGCATCACCGCCTTCGACCCCGGCGCCGCCATAGGGCTGCACATGCACAATTGCGAGGAGAGCGTGATGGTGATCGAGGGCGAGGCGATCGCCGAGATCGACGGCGTCCAGCATCACCTCGCCACCAGTGACACCACCTGGATCCCGGCCAACGTGCCGCATCGTTTCATCAACGCGTCCGACCGGCCGATGCGGATCTTCTGGACCTACGCCACGGTCGACGCGACGCGCACCATGATCGCCACCGGCGAAACCCGGACGATCGACGCGGAACACGGCCACGCGCGCGACTGAGGCGCCGAGCGCTCGGCCGGAGCGGTGACGAAGGCGCGCCCGGCGGGGGCCAGGCCGCTCCTCCGAACGGCGTCCAATGCCGCCGCGCCGGAGAGACGGTCGCGTCGCTCAGCGCGCTGTTCTCGATGCGCTCCAAGAAGGCGGCGGTGATCGTCTGGGGAAACCTTTGAGCCCGGCGACGATGGACTCGCCCCGGCGGAAGATACAGGCCGGCGACCTGGACATCATCTTGGGCTCCCCACCTAGGGCGCTTCGATGCGGGGCCGCTTCGGTCGCCGAATTTCTCGTTGGAAATCGCGGATTGGCTGCCGTTCCTGAACACGTATCGAACCATGTGCGTTGCGCCTGAGCCAGGTTTCAGGCGCTTGCTTGAAGATATCCGAGAACTTCAGATCGCTGCCTGAAGGCATCTCGGCCACCCGTTTAGTGGATGATTGACGCGCCTATCGAATCAAATGTAAAGTGACCGCTAAACAGGAAACGGAGACAGGAGCCATGACCAGCGGGAGGGAGAAGTTCGGGGCGTTTATTCGCCGCGAGCGGGAGGCGCGGGAGATCGGCTTGCGCGAGATGGCCAAGAAGATCGGGGTGAGCCCGACCTATATGTCGAAGGTGGAGCGCGACGAGTTCACGCCGCCGACTGAGGACAAGGTTCGGTCGATCGCGCAGATTCTCGAATGCGATCCGGACGAATTGCTGGCGATGGCGGGGCGCGTGCCCTCCGACCTCGCCGATATCATCAAGCGGCATCCCGTCGAAATGTCGGCGCTGCTGCGAACCGCCAACGGTCTGAGCGCCGAGGACCTGGCCCGGCTTTCTCGGGAGGCAGGAAAGGCCAAGGGCAAGTGAACCCACGGGGGGCATGGCCCCACTGATGCAGATGAAGGATGACGGATGAGCCGATTTGTTCCCTATCTTGCCGAAGAGGCTATCGAGCGCGACGCCGCTTCCCTGATTGGAGAGTATGAGCGCGCTCGGGGGCGTAACGATCGAGCCGCCCATCCCCATTGAGGACATCGTGGAAAAGTACCTCAAGCTGCGGATCGAGTTTGACGACATGCACGCGCGCCACAATGTTCCGCGCCCTTCGAACGGCCAGCCCGACATCCTTGGCGCGATCTACGGCGACGGCAGTATATTCATCGACGAAAGCCTCGATCCTGAGGAGAACCCCTCGCGGGAGGGCCGCTATCGTTTCACCCTTGCCCACGAGGGCGGCGGGCACTGGCGACTGCATCAGCACCTGATCGTGCAGGATACGGCGCAGACGTCCTTCCTTGATGCCGCGAGCGAACCCAAGTTCATCTGCCGGTCGAGCGAGGCAAAGGAGCGGGTGGAATGGCAGGCCGATTTCTATGCCTCTTGTCTGCTGATGCCGCGGAAGATGGTCTTTGCCGCATGGGACGAGTTCTTTCCTGACCGGAAGCAGCGGGTCCTCCAACCGGAAACGCCAGTCGCGCACTCCTTCGTAGAGATTCCGCGCATCCATGCTTCCGTTGGCGATTTCGACATTTCTGAAACCGAAGACGAGGCGCTGGAACGCTTCTGCAAGCCGCTGGCCGAACGTTTCGTCGTTTCCCCAATCGCTATGCGTATCCGACTGGAAAAGCTTGGCTTGCTTCATCGTATGGTGCCGCTCCAGCGGCTTCTATCCGCCAGGTAATCCGGCCCCTTTTTTGAGGAGACTGTAAAGTGTCAAGTGGACAGGCGAAATACGGCGCAGCGGCGCGGAAGGACGGGTTCGAGACCCGAGACTTCTATCTGGCCTGCTTCCTGCGCTGCACTGGATACGAACTGCTCGATCTGCGCGCCGAGGGACGGCGCAAGGTCTTCGTCTTCCGCGATCGGCCGGGCCGGCGCGATGACGTGCTGTCGTTCTACGGCGACGGGGCGACGGTGACGCCCCTCGCTTTCTCCACCACCATCAAAGACATGAAGGCGCTGCTGCACAATGCTTGAGAAAGCTCCCCATCCCAACGACGGCCTGTCCAGCGGCCCTCAACTGCGCCAGGCGCTCGACCAGATCGGCCAGATCGTTCTCGACGGCCTGCGCCACGGTCATTTCCGCTGCGCGATTTCCAGCGCAATCGGCAAAAACAATAAGCGCGACCTCGTGATCGAGGCGGGCAAGTCCCACAAGTTCACGATCCCCGAGGACGAGCTGCCGCGCTGACGAGGCGCACGAACCGGCGATCCCTGCGATTGGGACGCCGAACATGCAAATGACGATACGATCCTGCGTTATCGGTGCGAGTCCGAGGCCGGAGATCAGGGGCACGGAACGGCGAGAAGCCGACCGTGAGATCTTCGGTGAAAGCAGCAAACGACAATCGCAATGACGACCTGATCGGACGAACCCGCGAGGTCTGGCAACCGCGCCTCGGGCGCGATCTGAGCCGCGACGAGGCGAAGCAGATCGCCGCGAGCCTGACCGGTTTCTTTTCCGTCCTGGCGGAGTGGTCGCGGACCGATATGCCCGACCCGGCGAACGACAATGGCGACGAAGCGGCCACTAGCGATGTGGATGTGCGCGATGAACGCTGAGACCATCGCCAGGGCGCTCGGCGGCCGCAAGGTCGGACAAAGCTGGACGGCGCGCTGCCCGGCACATGACGACCGCGAGCCCAGCCTCTCCATCCGTGATGCCGACGGCAAGGTGCTCGTGCGCTGTCATGCCGGATGCGACCAGCGCGACGTCATCGCGGCCCTGAAGGAACGCGGATGGTGGGACGGCAAGGCACATTTGTCGCTCCGGACATCGCGTCACCGAAAGGTGTCGCCACCGCGACCCGATCCGGATCAGGTTGAACGGAGTGCGGTGGCGCTTTCGATCTGGCACTGCGCGATTCCCGCCGAGCGCACGCCGGTCGAAGCCTACCTCGCCTCGCGCGGGCTGACCTGTTCGCTGGAGTCGTCGCTTCGCTTTCATCGCGGCCTGAAGCATCCCTCGGGCGGGACCTGGCCCTGCATGGTGGCGCTGGTGACGAAGGGCGCCGACGACAAGCCACTGGCCATCCACCGGACATTTCTCGCCCGCGAGGGCCACGCCAAGGCGCCGGTCGAACCTGCGAAGATGATGCTCGGCCCGTGCCGGGGTGGTGCGGTTCGCCTGGCCGAACCCGGTGAAGTCCTGATGGTCGGCGAAGGCATCGAAACTTGTCTCGCGGCCATGCAGGCGACCGGACTTCCGGCATGGGCGGCGCTGTCAACCTCCGGGCTGCGGGCGCTCGACTTGCCCGGCTGCGTCCGCGACGTGATCGTTCTGGCCGACGGCGACGATCCCGGCGAAGCGGCATCGCGCGATTCCGCCCTGCGCTGGACGCGAGAGGGGCGGCGAGTGCGCATTGCCCGGCCTCCGCGTGGTCTGGACTTCAACGACGTGCTGCTTGGCCGCGCGCCCGGCATCGAGGGGGGCGAACAATGAGCGACGAGATTGACGGTGAAGACCTGAACCCGATCCTCGACGCGATAGACTCGGCCGAGGAAGTTCCCGATCCGCTTGACGGTCTGGTCGAGAAATCCGCCGAAGATCCCGGTGCGGCATTCACACCCGAGGTCCTGGAACGGCTGGTCGCCCTCAAGTCGGAGGATCGCGCGGATTTCGAAGCCTTGCGCGCGGGGCTCAAGAAGGCCGGGTGCCGGGTGACGGCGCTCGATGAGGCCATTGCCGAGGAAAGCGGGGATGGTGGGCGCGGTCCGACGCAGGCCGACATCCTGATCGATCTCGCAGGTGCGGCCGAGCTGTTCCATTCGGCGGATGGCACCGCCCTTGCGGACATCCTGATCAACGAACATCGCGAAACCTGGCCGGTGCGCACGAAGGGCTTCCGTCGCTGGCTGGCGCGGCAGTTCTTCGAGCAGACCGGCGGCGCCCCAAGCTCGGAGGCACTTCAATCCGCGCTCAACGTGATCGAGGCGAAAGCTCACTTCGACGGACCGGAACGGCCTGTATTCATCCGGGTGGGCGGTCTCGACGGACGGCTTTACCTCGATCTCGGAGACGAGGCCTGGCGGGCGGTGGAGATCGACGCCACCGGCTGGCGGATCATCGAAAAGCCGCCGGTTCGCTTCCGCCGCGCTGCCGGCATCCAACCCCTGGCCGTCCCGATTACGGGCGGGTCGGTCGAGACGTTACGTGCCTTTCTGAACGTCCAGTCCGATCAGGATTTCGTCCTGGTGGTGGCTTGGGCGCTCGCTGTCCTGCGCAACAAAGGCCCTTATCCGGCGCTCGTGCTGTCGGGCGAGCAGGGCTCGGCCAAATCCACCTTCTCGGCGATCCTTCGGGCGCTGCTCGATCCCAACACCGCGCCGCTGCGCGCCCTGCCGCGCGAGGACCGCGACCTGTTCATCGCTGCCAGCAACGGTCACGTGCTGGCCTTCGACAACGTGTCGGGCCTTCCAGCGTGGATTTCGGACACGCTCTGCCGGTTGGCCACCGGCGGCGGCTTCGCCGTGCGCCAACTATACACCGACCAGGATGAGGTGCTGTTCGACGCCGCACGCCCGGTGATCCTCAACGGCATCGAGGATATCGTGACCCGGCCCGACCTGGCCGATCGCGCGGTGTTCCTGACGCTGGAGCCGATCCCCGAAGATCGCCGGCGACCGGAGGCGGAATTGTGGGCATCTTTCGAGGCGGAACGCGGGCGAATCCTCGGCGTCCTACTCGACGCGGTGGTGGAAGGCTTGAGGCGCCTTCCCGACACCCGCCTGCCCAAGCTTCCGCGCATGGCCGACTTCGCATTGTGGGCCTCGGCCTGCGAGACGGCCATCTGGCCTGCGGGCACATTCTGGGCGGCCTATTGTGGCAACCGTGAGGAAGCCGTCGAGGGTGTCATCGACGCCGATCCGGTCGCCGCTGCCGTGCGTGCCGTCATGCTGGAGCGGACGGAGTGGACGGGAACCGCCTCGGACCTTCTGGGCGCACTTGGAGAAGCGGCGGGCGAGCGCATCGCCAAGTCCAAGACCTGGCCGGACAGTCCCCGCGCGCTTTCGGGACGCCTACGCCGCGCTGCCACCTTCCTGCGCAAGATCGGCATCGAGGTCTCATTCGAGCGCGAAGGCCGGGCGCGCACCCGTGTCATCCGCATCACCGCCGCAAGCGCGGAATCGGTGCCGGAACTCGGCGGGGCGCAACCGTCCGTGCCGTCCGCACCGTCCGCGCCAAGGCCGAAATCCAATCCTGACAATAGCTTCGGGGCGCCCTACCCGCGGACGTTCGCCAACGATGCGGACGGTTGCGCGAACGGAAAGGCCGACAGCGTCCGCGGTAACCCTCTGAAATCCAATGGCCGGGACGATGCAGACGGTGCGGACGCAAACCGCGCTGCTCACTCCGAGCCGGAAAAGCCGGCGGCCACCAGCTGGACGGCACGGCTATGAGCGCCGCGAACGCCTTGCGGGCCGCCCGCGATGCAGGAATCGGCTTGCATGTTGATGGCGTGGATCTGGTTCTGGAATCATCTACGCCGCCGCCCGCCGCCGTTCTCGATCTGCTGACCCGCCACAAGGCAGACCTGATCGTGCTCTTGCGGCCCGGCGATGACGGCTGGTCGGCCGAGGACTGGCAGGCGCTTTTCGATGAGCGCGTCGGCATCGCCGAGTTTGATGGCGGGCTGCCGCGCCCAGACGCGGAGACCCTGGCTTTCGAATGCTGCATCGTCGAATGGCTGAACCGCAAATTTGAACGCTCGCCACCCGGCAGGTGCCTCGCCTGCGGAGGTGGCGATAGCGCCTATGACGCCCTGCTGCCGCACGGCGTCGAGCCAACCGGCCATGCCTGGCTGCATTCGCGCTGCTGGCCTGCATGGCATGCGGGCAGAAAGGCAGATGCGGTCACCGCCCTCAAGGCCATGGGGATTGAAGACAGGAGCAAGGGACATGACGAAGGGCAAGGCAAAGAAGACCAATGAACCGACGACCGTTGTTGCCAATGATCCGGAGGACCGCAAGGGCGCGCTCAAGATGATAGGGGGATCGCAGTCCGACCACTGGAACAACACGCTGGCCAACCAGGCGGTGCAGGCGCTTTGGGTGAAGAACTCGAATGCGCAGGAACGGGACCGCCAGCTGAGCGCCACTATCGCCGGGCTGGCCGGAATCGGCCCGAAGGATGAACTGGAAGGCATGATGGCGGCGCAGCTGATCGCGGCTCACAACGCCGCGATGGAATGTTACCGCCGCGCCATGATCGGTGAGCAGACCTTCGAGGGCAGGCGTGAAAACCTGAACCAAGCGAACAAGTTGTCCCGCACCTGGGCGACGTTGCTGGACGCGCTGAACAAGCATCGCGGCAAGGGCCAGCAGAAGGTGACAGTCGAGCATGTCCATGTTCACGCGGGCGGCCAGGCGGTGGTCGGGACCATCGAGCGACCCGGGGGTGGGGATCAGACCAAAATGGAGAAACAACCCCATGCAAAGCAGATTGAGAATGCATCTGAGCGAACGCTGTGGCGCGAGGACGCGGAACGGGACGCCGTGCCAATCGCCCGCGATGACGAACGGCCGCTGCCGGATGCACGGGGGAAAGTCTCCCGGCGCGCCGACCGGGAATGACAATGCGCGCAAGCACGGCCTCTACACCGCCGACGCTATCGCTGAGCGACGAAAGCTGGCGGCGCTCCTGCGATCGATGCGCGGCATCATTGAAGAGGTGGAAGAATAGGGCACTGGTACTCGGGTGCTTCTCACGGTTCCTCGCGGCGGATTCCGTATGCTGGGAGTCCAGGCGCGAGGCTGCTACGGCAGCGGACATTGCCTAAACCCAACCGCCTCCTGAGGAAGTTGGCGGTTCCTTCCGGGTGACATTCCTATGCTGGCGGGCGAAGCGTGGCGGATCTACAGCGACTGGCTTCCTTTTGCGGAATCCACCGGGATCCGGGGTCGAGCCGACAATCGCTGGACAATCTCACTTGATTGCACTGCAATCAACGCCTAATCTCGCAGAAAGCCGATGGAGGGCGTCATGGCCAGCATCACGATCCGCAATCTCGACGAAACGTTGAAGCGCAGCCTGCGCATCCGCGCGGCCGAGCACGGCCGTTCGATGGAGGAGGAAGCACGGGAAATTCTGCGCCAGGCAGTCGGCAGACGGGCAGCGCCGGAGAACCTTGGTGAAGCCATTCATCGCCGGTTTGCAGCCATGGGCGGAGTGGACCTCGATCTGCCGCCCCGCGAGCCGATGCCCGAGCCCCCACACATCGATTGACGCTGGCAAGCATGATCCTGATCGACACCAATGTCATCTCCGAGCTTATGCGGTCGACGCCTGCGCCGGCCGTGCTGGGCTGGTTCGGCCGTCAGGACGCCGCTGCCCTTCATCTGAGCGCGGTGGGGGAGGCCGAGTTGCGGCGTGGTGCGGTGATCCTGCCGGAGGGCAAGCGCCGCCAGCGCCTGATGGCAGAGATCGACGCCATGGTCGGCGAAGACTTCGCGGGGCGGGTGCTGCCGTTCGACAGCGCCGCGGCAAGAGCCTTCGCCGAAATCTTCGCCGACCGCCGCGCTGCGGGTCGGCCAATCAGCTTTCCTGACTGTCAGATTGCGGCCATTGCCCGCGCCTGCGGTGCTGCCATGGCAACCCGGAACGTCGGCGATTTCGAGGGCTGCGGTGTCGAGGTGATCGATCCATGGCAACATCCGCAGGGTGGCTGACCGGCATGGATAAGCGAAGCCTCACCGAACGCGACATCTGCACCAAGTTCATTCTGCCGGCCATCAAGCGCGCCGGTTGGGACGAGATGGTGCAGGTGCGGGAGGAAGTCTATTTCACCAAGGGCCGGATCATCGTGCGCGGCAAGCTGGTGACGCGCGGCAGGGCGAAGAAGGCAGACTTCGTTCTCTATTACAAGCCGAATATCCCGATCGCGCTGATCGAGGCCAAGGACAACAATCATTCGGTCGGACACGGCATCCAGCAGGGCCTCGACTATGCTGCGACGCTGGATATCCCCTTCGTGTTCTCCTCCAACGGCGACGGATTCGTGTTCCACGACCGCACCGGCCGAAGCGCTCCGATCGAAACGAACCTTAGCCTCGACGCCTTCCCGTCGCCGGCCGAACTGTGGGCGCGCTATCGCGCCTGGAAGGGCCTCGACGCGGAAGCCGAGCAGATCGTGCTTCAGGACTATTTCGACGACGGCAGCGGCAAGGCGCCGCGCTATTATCAGGTGAACGCCGTCAACGCCGCGATCGAGGCGATCGCCAAGGGCCGCGACCGCGTGCTGCTGGTGATGGCGACCGGTACCGGCAAGACCTACACGGCGTTTCAGACCATCTGGCGCCTGTGGAAGGCAGGCCGAAAGAAACGCATCCTGTTCCTAGCCGACCGCAACGTTCTAATCGACCAGACGATTGTCAACGATTTCCGCCCGTTCGGCGCGGCGATGGCGAAGCTCTCGACGAACGCCAGGACCATCGAGAGGCAGGACGGCACCAAGATCGATCTGCCGCTGGCGCTCGACATGAAGCGCCGCATCGACACGGCCTTCGAAATCTATCTCGGACTCTACCAGGCGATCACGGGACCGGAGGAGCGGCAGAAGCTCTATCGCGAGTTCTCGCCCGGGTTCTTCGACCTGATCGTCATCGACGAATGCCATCGTGGCAGCGCGGCCGAGGATTCGGCTTGGCGTGAAATCCTCACCCACTTTTCCGGCGCAACGCAGATCGGCCTCACCGCCACGCCGAAGGAAACCGAGTACGTCTCCAACACCGATTACTTCGGGAAACCGGTTTTCACCTATTCGCTGAAGCAAGGCATCAGCGACGGCTTCCTCGCGCCCTACAAGGTGGTGAAGGTCCACATCGACCGCGATGTGGAAGGCTATCGGCCTGAACTCGGCCAGCGCGACCGCGACGGCAACGAGGTTGAGGACCGTATCTACAACGCCAGCGATTTCGACCGACACATCGTGCTCGACGATCGCACGGTGTTGACCGCGAAGAAGATCACCGAGTTCCTGAAAGAGAGCGGCGATCGGTTTCAGAAAACCATCGTGTTCTGCGTTGACGAGGAACATGCGGCGCGGATGCGGCAGGCGCTCGTCAACGAGAACGCTGATCTGGTCACGGTGAATCAGCGCTACGTCATGCGCATCACCGGAAGCGACAAGGACGGCCAGGACCAACTCGGAAATTTCATAGACCCGGAATCGAAATATCCCGTGCTGGTGACGACGTCGCGCCTTCTGTCGACCGGCGTCGATGCGCAGACATGCCGGCTGATCGTGCTCGACCGTGCGGTGGGCTCGATGACGGAGTTCAAACAGATCGTTGGACGCGGCACCCGCGTCCACGAGGACACGAAGAAGTTTTTCTTCACTCTGATCGACTTTCGCGGGGCGACCAGTCATTTCGCGGACCCGGATTTCGACGGTGATCCGGTTCAGATATACACGCCCGACCCGGGCCAGCCGATCACGCCGCCCGATACCTCTGAAGGTGGCGATGGCATCGGCGGCTCGAATGACGGCGAGACCGTCTTGATTGACCCGCTCAATCCGCCGGGAGGTGCGGGCAGTGATCCGATCCGCAAGGTCTACGTCGATGGCGTCGGCGCCCGCGTCCTCGCCGAGCGCGTCGAATACCTGGACGAGAACGGCAAGCTCGTCACCGAATCCCTGCGCGACTTCACCCGGACGGCGCTGAAGAAGCGCTTCGCCAGCCTCGACGATTTCCTCAAGCGCTGGAAATCGGCCGAACGCAAGCAGGCGATCATCGAGGAACTGGAGGCCGGGGGCCTGGCACTCGACGCCGTGGCCGACGAACTCGGCAAGAACCTTGATCCCTTCGATCTGATCTGCCACGTCGCCTTCGACAAGAAGCCGCTCACCCGCCGCGAGCGGGCCGAGAATGTCAGGAAGCGCGACGTGTTCACCAAATATGGGCCGCAGGCCCGCGCCGTGCTCGACGCGCTGCTGGAGAAGTATCGCGACGAGGGCGTGCTCAACCTCGACGACGCCAACGTGCTCAAGGTGACGCCATTCACCGCGATGGGCAGCGTGGTGCAACTCATTAAGGCGTTTGGCGGCAAGGAGGGTTTCGAAAAGGCCGTCCACGAGATGCAGGACGCGCTCTATCAGGAGACCGCATAGCCCATGATCGTCCGAACCACCGTCAAATCCATTCAGGACATCATGCGCCAGGACGTGGGCGTAGACGGCGATGCGCAGCGCATCAGCCAGCTCACCTGGCTGTTCTTCCTCAAGATCATCGACGATCAGGATCAGGAACTCGAAATCACCAAGGACGGCTACCGCTCGCCGATCCCCGAGCGCTTCCAGTGGCGCAGCTGGGCGGCGGACCCGGAGGGCATCACCGGGCAGGCCCTGCTCGATTTCGTCAACGACGAGCTGTTCCCGGCGCTGAAGGGCCTGGCCCTCACCGGCCAGCCGGGCGACCGGCGCCGCGTGGTGCGCGACGTGTTCGAGGACGTCTACAACTATATGAAATCCGGCCAGCTGCTGCGGCAGGTGGTCAACAAGATTAACCAGGTCGATTTCAACAATCTCGACGAGCGGCGGCACTTCGGCGAATTCTACGAGCAATTGCTCAACGACCTGCAATCGGCCGGCAATGCCGGCGAATATTACACGCCGCGCGCCGTCACCGCCTTCATGGTCGATCGCATCGACCCGCATCCGGGCGAAATCCTGTTCGATCCCGCCTGCGGCACGGGCGGCTTCCTGTCCTGCGCGATCAACCACATGGAGGCGAACTACGTCCGCACACCAAAGCAGCGCGAGACGATGCAGGGCGCCCTCCGCGCGGTGGAGAAGAAGCAGCTGCCCCACATGCTCTGCGTCACCAACATGCTGCTGCACGGCATCGAGGACCCGAGCTTCGTGCGCCACGACAACACGCTGGCCCGGCCGCTGATCTCGTGGAGCAAGGACGAGCGCGTCGATATCGTCGTCACCAACCCGCCCTTCGGCGGCAAGGAGGAAGATGGCATCGAGAACAATTTCCCAACCTTCCGTACCAAGGAAACGGCCGACCTGTTCCTGGCGCTGATTGTGCGCCTGCTCAAGACAGACGGCCGTGCCGCCGTGGTGCTGCCGGACGGCACGCTGTTCGGCGAGGGCATCAAGACGCGGCTGAAGGAATACCTGATGGAGGATTGCAACCTCCACACCATCGTCCGCCTGCCCAATTCCGTGTTCAAGCCCTATGCTTCGATCGGCACAAACCTTCTGTTCTTCGAGAAGGGCACGCAGACCAAGGACATCTGGTTCTACGAGCACCGCGTGCCGGAAGGACAGAAAGCCTATTCGATGACGAAGCCGATCCGGCTGGAGCACTTCCAAGGCTGCATCGACTGGTGGGGCGGTAAGGAGCGCAAGGGCAGAAAGGAAGGCCCGCAGGCCTGGCGCGTTCCGATTAGGCAGATCATCGACGCCGCGCGGGCGTCTGCTCAGCCTCATTGGGACGAGGCGGAGAAGCAGTCTAGGCGGGACGCGGGCTTGCGAGCGCGCGCGACTGAAGCGGACGCGGCGGCGCGGGCGCTGGAAGGCGACGACGAAACGCGCGAGGTCAAGGCGAAGGCGAGAACGCTGAGGGAGCGGGCGTCCAGCCTTCGCGTTGAAGCGGCGGCGGCGGGTGCAGCATCGCGTCAGGCTCGATCAACGGGTGACAGCATCTACGGGGCAGCATTCAATCTCGACATAAAGAACCCGCACGCGGTGGCAGACGATCACGGCGACCCGGAAACGCTGCTGGCGGACCTTGCCCGCGCCGAGGCCGAGACGGCGACCCATCGCGACCAATTGAAGGCGATCCTCGCCGAGGCGCTCGCCCGATGAACGAGGATCGCCTGCTGGCGCATTATGAGAAGATCGCCGACGCGCCAGACGCCATCGCCCTGCTGCGACGTTTTATTCTCGATCTGGCGGTGCGCGGCAAGCTCGTGCCGCAGGACGCGAGCGACGAACCGGCGTCGGAGCTTCGGAAGCGGATTGCGAAGGAAAAAGCTCGGCTGGTGAAGGCAGGGGAACTGCGCAAGCCGCGCGATCTTGATAGCGGCGACGACGTTGTTGAGCCTTACTCAATCCCCTCGACATGGCAATGGGTGCGGCTCGATGGAGCCGGTGCAATCGTCGGCGGCGGCACGCCATCCGCGAGCGATGCGGACAACTTTGCGGAACCTGGCGAGGGCGTGCCATGGCTTACGCCTGCCGACCTTGGCGGGTATTCGGGACTCTACATTTCGCGCGGTTCGCGCGACCTGTCTGAAAGGGGCGCGCGAACGTCTTCGGCGACACTTATGCCGGAAGGCACGGTGCTTTTCACAAGTCGCGCACCGATTGGCTATGTCGCGATAGCTGCTAACCCGATTTCGACCAATCAGGGCTTCAAGTCGATCGTTCCCTATGTCGCGGACTGCTCGCGCTTCATCGCCACGGTGATGAAGGCTTTCGCGCCCGCGATCGATGCCAAGGCGCCGGGAACCACGTTCAAGGAAGTCTCTGGCAAGATCGTTGCGGCGGTTCCCTTTCCCCTCCCGCCGCTCGCCGAACAGCACCGCATCGTCGCCAAAGTCGATGAATTGATGGGTCTGTGCGACCGGCTTGAGGCGGCGCGGGCGGGCCGCGAGGCGGTGCGCGACCGGCTGGCGGCGGCGAGCCTCGCCCGCCTCAGCGCGCCCGATCCCGCAACCTTCCAGACCGACGCCCGCTTCGCCCTCGACGCGCTGCCGGCGCTCACCACCCGCCCCGACCAGATCAAGGCCCTGCGCCAGATCATCCTCAACCTCGCCGTGCGCGGCAGACTCTTGCCGCAGGACCCGAACGACGAACCGGCGTCGGAACTGCTGAAAAGCGTCGCGAACAGAAAAGCTCAATTGCTTGAGGCGCGAAGGATCAAGTCCGATCGCCCACTGCCACCTATCCGTGAAGATGAGACACCATTCCCGCTCCCGAAGGCCTGGGTCTGGGCGCGCGCGCAGGACTTGTCCTTGAAGATCAGCGATGGAGTTCACAAGAAGCCCAATTACGTCGCCTCAGGAGTGCCGTTTGTAACAGTCAAAAACCTCACCCAAGGTCCGGGGATTAGTTTTCGCGAAACCAGGTTCATCACTGAGGATGACCACGCGGAATTTACAAAGAGGACGCATCCTGAGAAAGGCGACGTTCTCATCACCAAAGACGGCACGATCGGGGTTTCGCGTATCGTCGATACCGATCGCGCATTTTCGATCTTCGTGTCAGTTGCTCTAATAAAAATGGTTATCCCGGGGATTGCGCCGTTTCTGACGCTTTGTATCAATTCTGACGTGGTCCGGGATACGATCATCCCCAAGGGTGCCGCTCTGAAGCACCTTCACTTGGTCGACCTACGGAACCTACCGCTACCCCTGCCACCCCTTCCCGAACAGCACCGCATAATCAGCAAAGTCGATGCGCTGATGGCGCTCTGCGACCAGCTTGAGGCGAGCCTCACCGCCACCGCCGCTACCCGCCGCCGTTTGCTCGACGCGCTCCTAGCCGAGGCACTGGCGCCCACCGAGGATCGCGAACTGGAGGCGGCGGAATGACACTTGCGATCGCGGATGCCGAGGCAATCCTGAGGCTTCGACTGGGCGAACCGGCCAAGCCGCCAACCGACTATGTGATCGGGTTCAAGACGCCAGCCGGCAAGGTCCTCGCCATTCATCGCGAGGCCAGCGAGACGCGAATCTGGTTCGAGCCGCCCGCGCCGCCCAGCCTCGACGGCGTGCGCCCGATGAATAGAGCTTCGAATGGCAACTCGAACATCAACGGGCCGCTTCAACCGCTTTGCGCGCCGACAACGCTGCGCGTCGAAGTCGATAGCCCCGGCGCGCTGAACAGGTTTCTGGACTGGTATGCGGGTCCCCGCAGCGCGCCCCGCGCCATCACCGCCGCCGCCGCCATTGATCCGCGTGCCTTCCGCGATGCCTTCGCGCGCTTCCAGGCGCTCATCACGGCAAGGTCCGGCCATGCCTTCACGGGCTTCCACGAAGGGCTTGCCGCCGTCTGGGAGAACTACAAGCCGCGCCTGCGCGACCATGCGCTCGGCCTGCTTCGCACCAGCGAATGGTCGGAAGCCGAGATCGGTTCGGGGACGATCCTGAACCGCATGATCGAAGCGATCGAGATTCAGGACAGCCGAAGCAATCTCACCAACAATCTCGTGTTCTGGCAGAACCGTTTCGGCCATGCCAACCGCGATCACCGCGCCCTGCTGGAGGCGCGATCGAACGCAAAGCTAAGTCGCGAGATCGAGAGCCTCCTGTTCGGCCTGTTTCGCGGTGGCGCAGATGAGGGCGCGACGTTCGACCGGCTGAGCGAGTTAACGAGCGGAAAGTATCCGCTCCTCGCGTACTCCTATTTCCTCAAGGACACGGATCGGTTCATGCCGATCCAGCCGACCGGGTTCGACCGCGCCTTCCGTGCGCTCGGCATCGACTTCTCGACGTTGCGCCAATGCAGCTGGGAGAACTATTCGACCTACAATCAGACGCTCGCCGCGTTGCGCCCAAATATCGAGGCGTCCACCGGCCTGCAGCATGTCCGCCTGGTCGATGCGCATTCCTTCTGCTGGATTTTCGCGACGCTGCTGAAGTGGGAGGCGGATGGCGTGATTGCCAGAGCGCCGGGCGGCAAGGACGAGGGCCGCGTTCTCGGCGGGCGCGAGAAATCCATCATCGCCATGCGCCTCTCGGTCGAGAACACCGTCAAGAACGCCAACGGGTGTACCGGGGCACGGATTTGAGACAGCGCTTTGCGCCGGTTACGCCGCCAGTTTGACCGTGGCGGCTTCGGTTTCAAGGCCGAGTTGCGCGGCCCGGATCTGATCGGGCGTCT
>NZ_JBKQWU010000040.1:0-32982 GCF_047275745.1 Amaricoccus sp. W119
ATTCATGGTCGGTCAGTTCGTACCGGCGACGTGTCATTCAGGGCTCCCTCAGTTTCGAGCCTTGAATCAGCCACACAGCAAAACGCCAACCAGATTTATGGGTTTGCCGCCTAGAGCACGGTGGAGAAGTTCGAACAACGGATGATTGATGAGTTCATGTCCGTGCTTCGCCGTCTGCCGGAGGAGTATCCGGGATCGCGCGCGGATCGGTTCGACATCGCCACCATCGATGAGTTCGTCGAGATGGTCCGGGCCGCCGAAGGCTGACACGTCTTGCACGCGCCACCGATCATGCGCATAGTTTCTGCGCAATGGAGGCGCGTATGTCGGTCCCGAATGCCAGCCGCAAGGCGACCAATCTTTCCCTTGACCCCGCCCTCATCGCCGAGGCGCGGGGTCTTGGCGTCAATGTCAGCCGGGCCGCCGAGGCGGGGCTGCGCGAGGCGGTCCGCTCCGCGAAAGCCGAGGCGTGGCGGCGCGAGAACGCCGGTGCCATCGCGAGCGCCAATGCCTGGGTCGAGGCGAACGGGCTGCCGCTGGAGCGGTACCGGCGGTTCTGATGGCGCGCTACGACTACCATCCGGCGCCCGACGGGCCGGGGTATCTGCTCGACCTGCAGACCGACCTGCTCGACGGGTTCACGACGCGCATCGTCGCGCCGCTGATCCCGCTCGACCGGGCGCCCGCGCCGGCGCGGATTCTCAATCCCGTTTTCGAGATCGAGGGCGTCCCGCACGCGCTGGTGACGCAGTTTCTCTCGGCGGTGCCCGCGAGCCTGCTGCGCGGCCCGGCGGGCAGTCTCGGGAGCCGGTCGGAGGAGATCACGCGGGCGATCGACATGGTGTTTCACGGGTTCTGAGCGGGAGGGCGCGCGCGACCCGCCCATCCGGTTCACCCTCTCCGAGCCACCCTATCCGAGATCCCCGCCGCCGACCGGAAGCGTGACGCCGGTGATGTAGGAGGCGTCGTCCGAGGCCAGGAACAGGATCGCGCCCGCCTGCTCGTCGAGCGTGCCGTAACGCTTCATCAGGCTCGACTCCCTGGTCTGATCGACGATGGTCCGGTACCAGTTCCGGTCCTGCTCCGCCTCTGGCGTTGGGTTGCGCGGCACCTTGCGGGCCGGCGCCTCGGTGCCGCCGGGGGCGGTCGCGACCACGCGCACACCGCGTTCGGCGACTTCCCAGGCGAGCGAGGCGGTGATGGCGTTCACACCGCCCTTGGCCGCCGCGTAGGGCACGCGGTTGAGGCTCCGCGTCGCAATCGAGGAGACGTTGACGATCACGCCCCGGCCCGCCGGCAGCATGTGGTCGAGCGCGGCCCGGCAGCAGTAGAGCGTCGGGAAGAGCGAGCGGCGCACCTCCGCCTCGATCTCGTCGGGGGCATAGAACTCGTAGGGTTTCGCCCAGATCGTGCCGCCGACATTGTTCACCAGCACGTCGATCCGGCCGAAGAGTTCCGCCGCGCGGGCCATGGCGGCGGCGCAGCCGTCCCAGGTTTCGAGATCGGCGTCGAGCGCCTGCGCCGAGCCGCCTCCCGGAATGCCCGCCGCGGTGATCGCCTCCGCCACCTCGTCGCGGTGAGGCGAGCGATCGACGATCAGCACCTCGCCGCCTTCCGCCACGGCGCGTTCGGCGACGCGGCGGCCGATCCCCTGGGCGGCGCCGGTCACGACCAGCGCCTTGCCGGCGAACCGCCCCGGCATCACAGGCGCGGGGATGAAGGCCGGGGGGGTGATGGGGGCGGTCATGCCGCCACCGCCGGGGTCTCGGTCGGGTTGAACTTCTCGAAATGGAAGCTCGCGGGGGCGACGCCGAGCGCGGCCATGTGGCTCCGAACCGCCTCGACCATCGGGGGCGGGCCGCAGAGATAGACATCCGCGTCGCCGCCGTTGAAATCGTCCGGTTCGAGGTGATCGGTGACGAAACCCTTGCGCTCATGCGCCTCGTCCTCGGCGGCGAGAATGGTGACGAGCGTCAGACTCTCGATCTTCTCCGCCAGCGCGCGCAGCCGTTCCAGTTCCACGAGATCCGCCGCGCGCGTCACGGCGTAGAAGAGCCGGATCGGATGATCGGTCCCATCGGCCGCGACCTTCTCCAGCATCGCGAGGAAGGGCGCGAGCCCGGTGCCGCCTGCGAGCCAGGCCTGCGGCCGTTCGATCGGACGCAGGTAGAAGGCACCCATCGGGCCGGTCAGCTCCACTGCGTCGCCGGGTTTCGCCGTCTCGCCGAGCCAGGTCGACATCACGCCGCCGGGCAGGTTGCGGATGAGAAAGCTCGCCTCATCGGAGCCGGGCGCGGAGGAGAAGGAATAGGAGCGGTGCCTCCCGGTGCCGGGAACGTCGATGTTGACATACTGGCCGGGCAGGAAGGGGATCGGCTTCGCGAGCTTCACGCGAAGCCCGAAGGAGGTCGCGGAGAGCGCGTCCACCGCGATGACCTCCCCCTTCACGGTCTCGGCGCCGGTCTTGCAGACCGCGGAGGAGACCGGGACGGAGAGCACGCAGTCCGACTGTGGCGTCATCTGGCAGGTGAGAACGTATTTCTCCTCCGCCTCCTCCTCGGTCATCGCCTCGTCGAGATAGAAGTCGAGTTCGTAGTCACCCTTCTCGCAGTGGCATTTGCAGGTGCCGCATACACCGTCGCGGCAGTCCATCGGGATGTTGATCTTCTGGCGGAACGCCGCGTCCATGACGAGTTCGTCCTCGCCACAGTCGATGATGCGGGTCACGCCGTCCTCGAAGTTGAGCGCGATCTGATAGGTCATGGCTGAGTTCCTCCCTTCGCCTCGCCGCGGGTCGGCGCGGGGGCGGGCTTGGCTTCGCGGTTCGGTGAAATGGCGGGCGATCACGTCCGCCGGACGGGTCGCGCGGTAGGGTGGGCGATCCGCCCACCGTTCCTCGAACCCGGCGTCGACTGGTAGGGTGGGCGATTCGCCCACCATTCGACCGGGGCCGGCGTCAGATGTGGTAGATGTCGATCACGTGGTGGATGTGATCGTTCTTCAGGATGACCTTCTTCGCGGTGATGAGCGGTCGCTCACCCGTCGTGTCGAGCGTGTAGAAGGACGTGCCCCAGTGCTGGTCGGTCGCCGCGTAGCGATAGCTCAGCGTCTGCCAGTTGAAGCGCAGGCGGAGTTCGCCGTTCTTCTGGCTCAGGATCTCGACGTTGGCGATGTGGTGCTGCGTGCGGGGCTCCGGCAGGCTGGTCGCCGAGGACCGGTCGGTCTTGATGCGGAACACGCGGTCCTGGATGCCCTGCTTGTCGCCGTAGTAGATCAGCGAGATCTCGGTTTCCGGGTCCTCGGTCAGCGTGTCGTGGTCGTCCCAGGCCGGCATCCAGAACACGCAGTCGTCGTGGTAGAAGGCGAGCCAGTCGTCCCATTCCCGGTCGTCGAGCGCGCGGGTCTCGGCGTGAAGGAAGGCGCGGACGTCCTCGCAGGAGAGCTCGCGGACGGGCCGGTCGAGTTCGATCGTGTCGCTCATGTCGTTCACTCCCTTTCTTATTCAGCGGCGTGGGCGACGGGGGCGGCTTCCGTCCGTTCGGTCTCGACCGCGGCGCGCATCCGTTCCTGCCATTGCTTGTGCTGGATGACGAAAAGCCCCTCGTCCTCGGTCCGGGCGCCCGAGAGGATCGGGTCGAGCCCGATCGCCCTGGCATCCTCGTCCGGCCCGGTGATCCACTGTTTCGCGCCGCGCGTCAGGTCGTTCCACTTCGCGAGCGCCGCCCCGGCGTAGCCGCGCTGGGTGGCACGGAATTCCTCGGTATCGTCAGGGGTCGCCATGCCCGAGGCGTTGAAGAAATCCTCGTACTGGCGGATGCGGCGCGTGCGGGCCTCGCGGCTCTCGCCCTTCGGCGCGATGCAGTAGATCGTGACCTCGGTCCTGTCGACGGAGATGGGCCGGAAGACGCGAAGCTGCGAGCTGAACTGATCCATCAGGAACAGGTTCGGATAGAGGCAGAGGTTGCGGAGATAGCCGATCATCCAGTCCGCCTTCGCCTCGCCATGCTTCTCGATGAGCTCGTCGCGGCGCGGGAAGAGCGGGCGGTTCGAGGGATCGGCCCAGACGGTCCAGAGCAGCAGGTGGCCGTTCTCGAAGGAATAGAAGCCGCCCTTCTGCTTCGCCCATTTCGAGGCATCGTTCGCCTTGATCTTGTCTTCCTTGCCCTCCTGGCCGCGGCGCGAGGTCGTGGCGACGTAGTTCCAGTGCACAGCCGAGACGTGATAGCCGTCGGCGCCGTTCTCGGCCTGGAGCTTCCAGTTGCCGTCATAGATATAGGTCGAGCCGCCGCGGAGCACTTCGAGCCCCTCCTCGGACTGGTCGGCGACCATGTCGATCATCTTCTTCGCCTCGCCGAGATAATCCTCGAGCGAGGAGACATCTGGGTTCAGGCTGCCGAAGAGGAAGCCCCGGTAGCTCTCGAGCCGCGGCACGCGGGTCAGGTCGTGGCTGCCGTCGCAATCGAACTGGTCGGGATAGCCCGCGCCCTTCGGGTCCTTCACTTTCAGGAGCTTGCCCGTATTCGAGAAGGTCCAGCCGTGGAACGGGCAGGTGAAGGTCGCCTTGTTCGCCCGCTTGAAGCGGCAGAGCATCGCGCCCCGGTGCGAACAGGCGTTGATGAGCGCGCGCAATTCTCCGGTCTTGTCGCGGGTGATGACGACGGGGACGCGGCCCATGTTGACGGTGAAATAGTCGTTCGGGTTCGGGATCTGGCTCTCATGGGCGAGATAGATCCAGTTGCCCTCGAAGATGTGCTTCATCTCCAGTTCGAAGATTTCCTCGTCGGTGAACATGTCGCGGCGGGCGCGGAAGATCCCGTTCTCGGGGTCGTCCTGCACCATGCCTTCGAGCCGGGCGTCGATCTCGTCGAGTGCTTCCGGGGTGAACATGGCAATCCTCCTCCATTGGCGTCCGGCCCTGGCCGACGCCTCTTCGCTGCGGTGTTCCGGTGCTTGACCGGGTATTTTACGTGGCTGGCCCCGTCAGGAGACGGCGTGCAGGGTCCGGGCGCGTCCGCGCCGGTAGTAATCGACCTTCTCCGCGTCGAGCGTGACGCCGATTCCCGGCCCCTCCGGCAGATGCGCCGAGAAATCGTGGTAGCGGATCGGCTCCGCGAGGATCTCGTCCTTCAGGAGCAGTGGGCCGAAAAGCTCGGTGCCCCAGTCGAGGCGGGCGACGGTCGAGAAGAGCTGGAGCGCGGCGGCGGTCGAGACGCCGGCTTCGAGCATGGTGCCCCCGTAGAGGCCGATCCCCGCCGCCTCGCCGATGGCGGTGACCTCGGAGGCGCGCTTGAGCCCGCCCGACTGGCCGATCTTGACCGCGAAGACATCCGCGGCGCGTTCGGCGGCGACGGCGAGCGCGTCGGCCGGGCCGTTCAACTGCTCGTCCGCCATGATGGCGATGTCGCTCCGCTCGGTCAGCGCGCGAAGCGCGGCGAGCGAGCCGATGCGGATCGGCTGTTCGGCGAGTGCCACCCCGATCGCCGCGAGCCCCGCGAGGCCCTGACGCGCCTCGGTCTGGCTCCAGGCCTGGTTGACATCGACACGGATGCTGGCCCGGCCGCCGAGGGCGCGGGCGATCGCCTCGACATGGGCGAGGTCGTCGCGCACGCTCCGCTTGCCGATCTTGAGCTTGAAGATGTCGTGGCGCCGCGTGGCGATCATCTCCTCCGCCTCGGCGATGTCGGTCTCGGAACGTCCGCTCGCGAGCGTCCAGGCGACCGGCATGGCGCGGCGGACCGAACCGCCGAAAAGCTGCGCCACCGGCACGCCGAGTCTGCGCCCGAGCCCGTCCCAGAGCGCGATCTCGACCGCGCAGCGCGCGATCGGATTGCCGCGCACCGCCTTCTCGACAAGCTGGATCGCGCCGTTGACGTCGTTCCCGTCCCGGCCCTCGAGCAGCGGCGTGATGTAGCTCTCGATCGCGGTCTGGATGCTTTCCGGGCTTTCGGGCCCGTAGCTCATGCCCCCGATGGACGTGCCCTCGCCGAGACCGACCGATCCGTCCGAGAACCGGACCCGGACCAGGACGATCGACTGCGCCATCATCGTCGTCATCGACAGCACGTGTCCGCGGATGGTCGGGATGTCGAGGATCGTGGTCTCGATCCGTTCGATCTTGCTCATGTGCCCGGTCTCCCCCGTTTGTTCCTTGGCCCGTGTGTTGCCTGGCCCGTGCGTTGCCTGGCCCGTGTGTTCCTTGGGGTGAAGATGACCGCTCGGGGGGGGGCCAAGTCCAATACTGGCTTGGTCTCGGGCGATACCCGCGCCGGGCCCGCCTGCGACGGCGCGACAAAACGTCGCGGCGGGGAGTGGGACGCGGTACATATCTGAAGGGAGGCCGGGCCATCCCGGCGGATCAGAGAGGAGAATTCATTCGATGGATCGGAACGACCAGCAGGCGATCGAGGGACTTTTCGGGCGGCTGGCCGAGGCGGAACGCGCGGCGCCCGCGCGGGACACCGGGGCGGAGGACTTCATCGCGCGGGCCATCACCGAGCAGCCGGCCGCGCCCTATTACATGGCCCAGACCATCGTGGTTCAGCAGGCGGCGCTCGAAGCGGCCCAGGCACGGCTCGAAGCGCTGGAAGCGCAGGCGCGGCAGCCGGCGGGCGGCGGCGGCTTCCTTTCGGGCCTTTTCGGCGGCGGATCGCCCCGTCCGGCGCCCCGACCCGCGTATCAGCCGGCCGGTCCGGCCTCCGCGGCGCTGCGCCAGAACCGGGGGCAGGGCGGGGGCTTCCTCGCCGGAGCGGCGCAGACGGCGGTCGGCGTCGCGGGCGGCGTGCTGCTCGGCAATGCGATCGCGGGCATGTTCGCGGATGACGCCTCCGCCGAGGAGCCGCTCGCGCCGGAGGAGGCCTCGGGCGAGGAAGCCGTCGCCGAGGAACCGGATTTCGGCGGCGACTTCGAGATCTGACGCCGCGCGCGCCCAAGGCGTCCGACGCGAAACCGGACGCCAATACCGGGAGGGCATGGCGCCGCCATTCCCTCCCGGGTTGTATGAGGCGCGGCGGATGTCGCGTCATGCCAAGAATTCGTGTCGGCATGTCGGTTGCCCGATCACAAGGTGCGTGACAGTCTCACGGCAACCTTGCCAGGGAGACCGCGGGCATGACATCGACACTCTCCACTCGACTTCGGGCCGCCGCGAGCGCGGCGATCCTCGCGCTCATCGCGGGGCAAGCGGGCGCGCAATCCGGGGCCCCGGCGCCCGCCGTGACGGTCGCGCCCGCGGAGATGACCGCGGTTCGCGAGACCGCGGGCTTCACCGGTCGCGCGGTCGCCGATCAGAGCGTGGACATCCGCGCCCGCGTCATCGGCTTTCTCGAAGAAATGAACTTCCGCGAGGGCGCGGAGGTCAAGGCCGGTGACACCCTCTACAAGATCGAGGATGCCGACTATCGCGCCGCCGTCGCGGCGATCGAAGGCTCGATCCAGGCCGCGCAGGCCTCGCTCGATCTCGCCCGGCTCGAGGAAGACCGCAAGTCCCAGCTGGTCGCCCGCGACGCGGTGGCGCAGAACGAACTCGACATGGCGACGGCCGCGGTCGGCGAGGCGTCGGGCCAGCTCGCCCAGCTCAACGCCTCGCTCGATCAGGCGAAGCTCCAGCTCTCCTACACCGAGATCACCGCGCCCTTCGACGGCTTCGTCGATCTGAGCGCCTTCGATGTCGGCGCGCTCGTCAGTCCCGAGAGCGGACCGCTGACGACGCTGACCAAGCTCGATCCGATTTATGTCACCTTCTCGGTGGCCTCGGCGCTGGTGCTCGACTATCAGGCGCGGACCGCCGCGGGCGAGGCGACCGAGATCGGCGCCGTGCGTCTGACGCTCGCCAATGGCGCCGAATTCCCCGAATCCGGCACGCTCGATTTCATCTCGCCGACGGTGCAGCAGGGCACGGATACCGTGACCGTGCGCGCGACCTTCCCCAACCCGGACGGCCTTCTTCGCGACAGCGCGCTCGTCAAGGTGACGCTCGAAGGCGAGGAGGCTCAGGAGCAGCTGACCGTGCCGAGCCAGGCCGTGCAGCGCGACCAGGCGGGCGCCTTCGTGCTGGTCGTCGACGCGGAGTCGAAGGTCGAACTCCGGCGCGTCGAGACCGGGGCGGCGCAGCTTGGCCGCATCGTCATCGGGTTGGGGCTCGAAGCGGGCGAGAATGTCATCGTGGACGGGATCAACAAAGTCCGCCCGGGCATCACCGTCGACGCCGCGACCGGTCAGGCGGGCTGACGCGCCATGTTGTCCGATACCTTCATTTCGCGTCCGCGGCTCGCCGCGGTCATCTCGATCGTCCTGACGCTCGCCGGCCTCATCGCGCTCCGCGCGCTGCCCGTCGCGCAATATCCGGACATCGTGCCACCCCAGGTCGTGGTCTCCGCGGTCTATCCCGGCGCGGGCGCCGACGTGGTGGAAACCACGGTCGCCCAGCCGATCGAGAGCCGGGTCGTCGGCGTCGACGACATGCTCTACATGAAATCGACCAGCGGCGCGGACGGCTCGTACCAGCTGACCGTGACCTTCGCGGTCGGAACCGACCCCGATATCGCCACCGTCAACGTGCAGAACCGGGTCTCGCTCGCCACCCCCGGGCTGCCGGCGGAGGTCAAGGCGACCGGCGTCAGCGTGATGAAACAGTCCTCGGCGCTGCTTCAGGTCTTCGCGGTCTCCTCCGACGATCCGGCGCATGACGGGCTGTTCCTGTCGAACTACGCGACGATCAACATGCTCGACACGCTGAAACGCGTGCCGGGGGTCGGCGACGCCATGCTGTTCGGCGCCCAGGACTATGCGATGCGCATGATCCTCGACGTGGACCGGCTGACCAACCTCGACCTGACGCCGAACGATGTCGTGAATGCGCTCAAGGCGCAGAACGTTCAGGCCGCCATCGGCCGGATCGGCGCGCAGCCGATGACCGACGATCCGCTGTTCCAGCTGAACCTCACGACGCAGGGACGGCTGAGCGACCCGGAGGAATTCGGGAACGTCGTGCTCCGCGCCATGCCGGACGGGTCCTTCGTTCGGGTCCGCGATGTCGCGCGGGTCGAGCTTGGCGCCCAGGTTTCCGACGTGACGGCGCAGCTCAATGGCAAGCCCACGGCAATGATCGGCATCTTCCAGCTACCGGGCGCGAACGCGCTCGCGGCCGGGGCCGGCGTAGAGGCGGCGATCGAGGCGCTCGAGGCGAACTTCCCCGAGGGCATGGAGGTCACGACCACCTATGACACCACCGCCTTCGTGGAGGCGAGCGTCGAGGAGGTCGTGAAAACACTGCTCGAGGCCTTCGTCCTTGTCATCATCGTGGTCTTCTTGTTCCTCGGCAATTTCCGGGCGACGATGATCCCGCTGATCGCGGTGCCCGTCGCGCTGATCGGCACATTCGCGGTCATGCTGGCGATGGGCTTCTCGCTCAACACCGTCTCGCTTCTCGCCATGGTGCTCGCGATCGGCATCGTGGTCGACGACGCGATCGTCGTCGTCGAGAATGTCGAGCGGGTCATGGAAGAGAACCCCGGCATGTCCGCGCGCGAGGCGGCGCATGAGGCGATGGGGGAGATCACCGGGGCGATCATCGCGATCACCATGGTGCTGCTCTCGGTCTTCGTGCCGGTGGCCTTCATCCCCGGCCTCTCGGGCCAGCTGTTCCAGCAGTTCGCCGTGGCGGTCTCCGTCTCGATGGTGATCTCCGCGATCAACGCGCTGACGCTGAGCCCGGCGCTCTGCGCGGTGCTGCTGAAGCCGCATCATGGGCCCAAGCGCGGCGTGCTCGGCTGGATCTCGCGCCGTATCGACCTCGCCCGCGACGGCTACGTGCGCGTCGCGGCGATGATCGCGCGGCGCACGCTGCTCGCCCTCGCGCTGCTCGCGCTCGCCTTCGTCGGCGCCGGCGCGCTCTTCCGGGCGGTGCCATCCGGCTTCCTGCCCTCCGAGGACCAGGGCGCGTTCTTCGTCGAGATCCGGACCCCGGAAGGTTCCTCGGTCAACCGGACGGCCGAGGCGGTCGCCGACGTGCAGGAGATGCTCTCGGGCATCGAGGGCGTCGAGAGTGTCGTCAGCGCCACCGGCTACAGCTTCCTCGACGGGCTCGCGATCTCGAACAGCGGCTTCGCCGTCGTCGGCCTGAAGCCGTTCGAGGAACGCACCGAGTCGAGCGCCAGCGTCTTCGCCGCGATCACGACGGCGCTCCAGCAGGGCGCGGCGATCCGGGAGGCACAGGTCTTCGCCTTCAACCTGCCGCCGATCATCGGCCTCGGCACCGGCTCGGGCTTCGAATACCAGCTTCTCGATCTCGAAGGCCGGTCCCCAGCCGATCTCGCGAGTGTCGCGGGCGCGGTCTCGGTCGCGGCGAGCCAGGACCCGCGGCTCGGACCGACCTTCTCGACCTTCTCGGCCTCGGCGCCGCAGCTCTATCTCGATCTCGACCGCGAGCGGCTGCAGACGCTCGGCGTTTCGGTCAGCGATCTCTTCGCGGCGCTACAGGGGACGCTCGGCTCGGTCTATGTGAACGACTTCAACCTGTTCGGCCGGACCTGGCAGGTCAATGTCCAGGCCCAGCAATCCGACCGGGCCAGCGTCGAGGACATCGCCCGGATCAACGTCCGCTCCGCCTCGGGCGAGATGGTGCCGGTCTCGGCGGTGGCGACGGTGGAATACCGCGTCGGGCCGCAGTCGATCGTGCGCTACAACAACTTCCGCTCGGTCACGATCAACGGCGCGCCCGCGCCCGGCGTCGCCTCGGGCGAGGCGCTGCAGGCGATGGAGGAGCTGAGCGCGCGCGTCCTGCCGTCGGGCTACAGCTTCGACTGGACCGGCACGGCGCAGCAGGAACTGGAGGCGGCCGGACAGACCACGGTGATCCTCGCCCTGGCGCTCGTCTTCGCCTATCTCTTCCTCGTCGGCCTCTACGAAAGCTGGACGATCCCGGTGCCCGTCCTGCTCTCGGTGGTGGTGGGCGTCGCGGGCGCGATGCTGTCGCTCCTGGTCGCGGGGCTCGCCTTCGACATCTACGCCCAGATCGGCCTCGTCGTCCTGATCGCGTTGGCTGCGAAGAACGCGATCCTCATCGTCGAGTTTGCCAAGGCGCGGCGCGAGGCGGGGGAGTCGGTGCTCGACGCGGCGATCGACGGGGCGCGGATGCGTTTCAGGGCGATCCTGATGACGAGCTTCGCCTTCATCGCCGGCCTGATCCCGCTCGTCACCGCCACCGGAGCCTCGATGCTGAGCCGCCGCGCGGTTGGTACCGGCGTCGCCGGCGGCATGCTGACCGCGGCGCTCGTGGGCATCTTCATCATCCCCGCGCTCTACGTGATCTTCCAGAACCTGCGCGAGCGGGTGAAGCGGATCGGAGCGGGGCGGGAGGCGAAGGAGCCGGAGGCGGGAGCCTGAGGGCGCCCGCCCGCCGGACGGTACCCGCGAACTGATGCCCGCCGCCCCTTGAGTTCGGGGCGCGGGCACTTTATCTGTCCCCTTGAACCGTTGGGGTGCCCGGAAGGGCTGAGAGGCGCGCGGCGTCAACCCATCGCACCTGATCCGGGCAATGCCGGCGTAGGGAACGGATATGGCACAGACGATCATCCTCACCCGCCAGAGCCTCATTGTCCCCCGGGGGATACGGCCGGCATGTCGGACAGTCTAACCTCCCCATCGAACCGGTCGGTCACCGTGCTCGGCGCGGGCGTCGCCGGGCTCTCGGTCGCGACCGAGCTTGCCCGGCGCGGCATCGGCGTCTCGCTCGTCGACCGCGCGGGCGCGCCCGGGCCGGGGGCCTGCTCCTGGTGGGCGGGCGGCATGCTCGCGCCCTTCTGCGAGGGCGAGAGCGCGGAGGAACCGGTGACGCGGCTGGGCCAGGAGGCGGCGGACTGGTGGGACGCGGCGGCGGGCGGCGTGACCCGGGCCGGGACGCTCGTCCTGGCGCTTGGCCGGGACCGGAGCGAGCTCGACCGTTTCGCGCGCAGGACCGAGCGGCACGAGACCCTCGGGCCGGAGGCGATCGCGGCGCTGGAGCCCGATCTCGCCGGCCGCTTCAACCGCGCGCTCTTCTTCGCCGATGAAGCCCATCTCGACCCGCGTGCGACGCTCAAGGCGCTGCGCGACGGGCTCGCCCGCCGCGGCGTGACGGTCGAGACAGGTGATCCGGCCGCCAACGGGGTCGCCGCGGCGGGGGAGGGGGTCGTCTTCGACTGCCGGGGTTTCGCCGCGCGCGACAGGCTCGCCGATCTTCGGGGCGTCAAGGGCGAGATGCTGGTGCTCCGCTGCCCCGATGTGAGCCTGACGCGGCCGGTCAGGCTGCTGCATCCCCGGATTCCGCTCTACATCGTCCCGCGCGGCGACGGGGTTTACATGCTCGGCGCGACGATGATCGAATCCTCGGACCGCTCCCGCGTCACGGCGCGCTCGCTCCTCGAAATGCTGACCTCGGCCTATGCGCTGCATCCGGCCTTCGGCGAGGCGGAGGTGCTGGAGATCGGCGTCGATGCCCGCCCGGCCTTTCCCGACAACCTGCCGCGCATCAGGAGGCGGGGAGCGCGCATTCATGTGAACGGCCTCTACCGCCACGGCTTCCTGCTCGCGCCCGCGATGGCGCGCATGGCGGCCGATCTGGTGACGGGAGGCCCAAGACCGGAGGTGATGGATGAAGATCGTCCTGAACGGTGAGCCGCGCGAGCTTGACGCGGCGCGGCTCGACAAGGCGCTGGTGGAACTCGGCTACGGCGAGGCGGCGATCGCGACGGCGGTGAATGGCGCCTTCGTTCCCGCGGGCCAGCGCGCCGCGACCGAGCTTGAAGCGGGGGACCGGCTCGAAGTCGTCTCCCCCCGGCAGGGAGGCTGAGATGCCGCGTTTCTACGGAGCGGACCTCACGTCCCGGATGATGCTCGGGACCGCGCAATACCCCTCGCCCGCGATCCTCGCCGAGGCGTTCCGCGCCTCCGGTGCCGGGATCGCCACGGTGTCGCTGCGCCGTGAAAGCGGCGGCGCGCGGGGCGGGTCGGATTTCTGGGACCTGATCCGCGAGCTTGGCGTGCGCGTCCTGCCCAATACCGCCGGCTGCCATTCGGTGAGAGAGGCCGTCACCACCGCCCAGATGGCGCGCGAAGTCTTCGGCACGAACTGGATCAAGCTCGAGGTCATCGGCAATACCGACACGCTGCAGCCCGACCCTTTCGCGCTGGTCGAGGCGGCGCGGATTCTCGTCGGCGAAGGTTTCGAGGTCTTCCCCTATACGACCGAGGACCTGATCGTGGCCGAGAAGCTTCTCGACGCCGGCTGCGAGGTGCTGATGCCCTGGGGCGCGCCGATCGGCTCGGGCCTCGGGCTGGTCAATCCCTACGGGCTCCGCGTGCTCCGGGAGCGTTTCCCGCAGGTGCCGCTGGTGGTGGACGCCGGGATCGGCCTGCCGAGCCACGCGGCGGCGGCGATGGAGATGGGCTACGACGCGATCCTGCTCAACACGGCGGTGGCGAAGGCGGGCGATCCCGTCGCGATGGCGCGGGCCTTCGCGCGGGCGGTCGAGGCGGGAGCGGCGGCGCGCGCCGCCGATCCGATGGAGCCGCGCGACATGGCCGCCGCCTCCACGCCGGAAATCGGGAGGGCCTTCCTCGAATGAAACTCGACCGCTTCTATCCGATCTTCGATTCCGCCGATTGGTTCGCCCGGATGCTGCCGCTCGGGGTCCGTTTCGCGCAGCTTCGCGTCAAGGACCGGAGCCCGGAGGAGACGCGCGACGAGATCGCCCGCGCCCGCGACCTCTGCGCCGGGGCGGGTGCGACGCTGGTCGTCAACGACTACTGGGAGCTTGCGATCGAGGAGGGCTGCGATTTCGTCCATCTCGGCCAGGAGGATCTCGACGAGGCTGACCTGCCCGCGATCCGCGCCGCCGGCATCCGGCTCGGGATCAGCACGCATGACGTGGTGGAGCTCGACCGCGCGCTGGCGCTCGCGCCGGATTACGTGGCACTCGGGCCGGTCTATCCGACGATCCTGAAGCAGATGCGCTGGAGCGAGCAGGGGCTCAACCGGGTCTCCGAATGGAAGGACCGGGTGGGCGACCTGCCGTTGGTCGCGATCGGCGGCATGACGGTGGAGCGGGTGCCCGGCGTGCTCGACGCGGGGGCGGATGTGGTCTCGGTCGTGACCGACATCACGCTCAACCCCGATCCCGAGGGCCGGACGCGCGCCTGGATCGAGGCGACGCGATGAGACGCTACGCGCGGCAGGTGGTGCTTCCGGAAGTCGGTGCCACGGGGCAGGAGCGGCTCACGGGGGCGCGGGCGCTCGTCATCGGCGCGGGCGGGCTCGGCGTGCCGGTGCTGCAGTATCTCGCCGGCGCGGGCGTCGGGCGGATCACCGTGGTCGATCCCGACACGGTCGAACGCGGAAACCTGCATCGTCAGGTCATGTATGGCGAGGCTTGGCTCGGGCAGGCCAAGGCCGAGGCGGCTGCGAAGATCCTGCGCGGGCTGAACCCGGAGGTGAACGTGCGGCCGCTGGTCGCCGCGCTCGATCCGGAGAACGCGGGCGAACTCGCCGCAGGCTGCGATGTCGTGCTCGACTGCGCCGACAGTTTCGCCGTGAGCTACACGCTTTCGGACGCCTGTTTCGCGGAGGGAACACCCTTCATCAGCGCCTCGGCGCTCGGCCTCGGCGGCTATGCCGGCGGCTTCTGCGGCGGGGCGCCGTCGCTCCGCGCGGTCTTTCCCGATCTGCCGGAACGCGCGGCGAGCTGTGCGACGGCGGGAATCCTCGGGCCGGTCGTGGGGCTCCTCGGCGCCCTGCAGGCGCGTATGGCGCTTGGCGTGCTGCTCGGCCTCGATCCGAGCCCGCTCGGCCAGCTCGTGACCTTCGACGAGGCGATGCGCTTCGGCGGCTTCCGCTTCGAGGGCGCGCCGGAGCCGGAGGATGCGCTTCGCTTCGCAGGCGTGGGCGAGATCGCGGCGGAGGATTTCGTCGCGGATCTGAGGGGCGCCGACGAGGCGCCGGTCCCGGTCGGAGCGCGTTTCGCGGTGGAGGATTTCGGCCCCGGCGGCCCCCGGCCCGCGCCGGGACAGCGCGCGATGATGGTCTGCCGCAGCGGCTTGCGCTCCTGGCGGGCGGCAAGGCGGCTGCGCGAGGCCTGGGATGGTGAGATCAGACTGGTCGCCATGGGCGACGGAGAGATGAGAGGCAGGCAATGAAGATCTGGGGGATGGTTCTCGCATCGGCGCTGGTGGCGCAGCCGGCGCTGGCGGCGGACAAGGTGACGCTGATGCTCGACTGGTTCGTCAATCCGGACCACGGGCCGATCGTGATCGCCGAGGAGAACGGCTATTTCGCCGAGGAGGATCTGGAGGTCGAGGTGATCGCCCCCGCCGATCCCTCCGATCCGCCGAAGATGGTGGCCGCGGGGCAGGCCGATCTCGCGGTCGGCTATCAGCCGCAACTGCACCTGCAGGTCGCCGAGGGGATGCCGCTGGTGCGCGTCGGGACGCTGGTCGCGACACCGCTCAACTGCCTGCTGGTGCTCGATGACGGTCCGGTCAAGGAACTGGCCGATCTCAAAGGCAAGCAGATCGGCTTCTCCGTCGCCGGGGTCGAGGAGGCGCTCCTGACCGCGATGCTGTCGCGCGCCGGGCTGACGCTCGACGATGTGGAACTCGTCAACGTCAATTTCTCGCTCTCGCCCGCGCTCATGTCGGGGCAGGTCGACGCGGTGATCGGCGCCTTCCGCAACTTCGAGCTCAATCAGATGGAGATCGAGGGACACGAGGGCCGCTGCTTCTACGTCGAGGAGGAGGGCGTGCCGCCCTATGACGAGCTGATCTATCTCGCCAATCCCGAGACCATGAACCCCGATGTGATCCGCCGCTTCCTCGCCGCGACCGAGAAGGCGACGCAGTTCATGGTGAACCACCCGGAGGAGAGCCTGGAGACCTTCGTCGGCACCGCGCCGGAACTCGACGACGAGCTGAACCGGCGCGCCTGGGTCGATACGCTCGCCCGTTTCGCGCTGCGCCCGGCGGCGCTCGACATCGGGCGTTATGCCCGGTTCGAGGCTTTCCTGGAGGAATCTGGGCTCGCCGAGGGATCGCGACCGGTCAGCGCCCTCGCCGTCGATCTCGGGACGCAATGAGCGGGCCGGACTACGGGCGCGCCTTCGCGCTCTGGCGCGCGGAGGCGGGCGGGGCGTGGCGCGACTATACCCGCCACGCCTTCGTCGAAGGGATGCGGGACGGCAGCCTGCCCCGCGCCGCCTACCTCCACTATCTCCGGCAGGATTATGTCTTCCTGATCCATTTCGCCCGCGCATGAGGGCTGGCCGCTGCAAAGGCCGAGACGCTCGCCGAGATGCGGCCGGCGGCGGCGACGGTCGCGGCGCTGGTCGACACGGAGATGCGGCTTCATGTCGATACCTGCGCGCGCGAAGGGATCGACGCGGCGGCGCTCGAGGCGACCGAGGAAACGCCGGAGAACCTCGCCTATACCCGCTACGTGCTCGAAGCCGGCTATTCCGGCGATTTCCTCGACCTCCTGGCCGCGCTCGCGCCCTGCGTGCTCGGCTACGGCGAGATCGGCGCGCGGCTGGCGGTGGAGGCGGCGGCGAACACGCCCTATGCCGAGTGGATCGCGACATATGGCGGCGAGGATTACCAGCACGTCTGCCGCGATGTCGGCGCGCTGATCGACGCGGCGGCGGCGAGGCGGGTCGGCGGGGATTTCGGCGCCGCGGCGCGCTGGCCGCGGCTGGCCCGACATTTCCGGACCGCGACGGTGCTCGAAGCCGGCTTCTGGGACATGGGGCTGCGCGGTTGAGGGGGATCGCGGTCGAGGTCGCGGGCCGGGCGACGATGGAGGGCGCGCCGCTCTTCGGGCCGCTCGACATCACGCTCGGGGCCGGGCGCTGGACCTGCCTGCTCGGGCCGTCGGGGGTCGGCAAATCCACCGTGCTGCGCCTGATCGCGGGGCTTCCGACCGGCGCGCGCTTCGAGGGACGCGTCACGGCGGAGGACGGGGCGCCGCTCGGTGGCCGCGTCGCCTATATGGCGCAGAGCGATCTGCTCTTTCCCTGGCTGGACGTGACCGAGAATGTCGCGCTCGGGGCGCGGCTTCGGGGGGACCGGCCCGATCTCGCCCGCGCCGAGGCGCTGATCGCGCGCGTCGGCCTCGCCCGGCACGCCCACAAGCGGCCGCGCCAGCTCTCGGGCGGCGAGCGGCAGCGGGTGGCGCTCGCGCGGACGCTGATGGAGGACCGGCCGGTGATCCTGCTCGACGAGCCGTTCTCGGCGCTCGATGCGAAGACGCGGGCCGAGATGCAGGAACTGGCGGCGGAACTGCTCGCGGGGCGCACGGTGCTTCTGGTGACGCATGATCCGGCCGAGGCGGCGCGGCTCGGCGAGGCGATCTATGTGATGACGCGCGAGGAGGCGCGGCGTGCCGAGACGCCGCCGACGCCGGCGATCCGCGCGGTGGACGATCCCGCGACGCTCGCGGCGCAGGGGCGGCTCTATGCGATGCTCCGGGAGATCGCATGACGGATCGCAGGGCGGATCACGTGCCGGATCAGCTGGCGACGACATCCCGGGGCCGGGCGGCCGGGGGAACGGGCGGAGGAATGGCCGCGGGAACGGCTGGCCGGGCCGTGCTCGCGGCGCTCATCGGCCTCGGGCTCTGGCAGGCGGTGGTGAGCCTCACCGGCCTGCCGCCCTTCATCCTGCCCGGCCCCGCGCGGGTCGCGGTCGCGCTCTGGGAGAACCGGGCGCTCATCGCCGGGCACGCGGTCTTCACCATCATCGAGGTGCTGCTCGGGCTCGCGATCGGCACCGCGCTCGGCGCGGGAACCGCGATCTGGCTCGCCGCCTCGCCGCTCGCGCGCGCGCTCGCGAAACCCGCGCTCGTCTTCTCGCAGGCGGTGCCGGTCTTCGCGCTGGCGCCGCTCCTGACGCTCTGGCTCGGCTACGGGCTGAGCGCGAAGGTGGTGATGGCGGTGCTGATCATCTTCTTCCCCGTGACCTCGGCCTTTCTCGACGGGCTGATGGCGACGCCCGCGGGCTATCTCGACCTTGCTCGCTGCATGGGGGCGACGCCCGCGGGGATCATGCGCCGGGTGCGGATTCCGGCGGCTCTGCCCTCGCTCGCCTCGGGGCTGAGGCTCGCAGCGGTCTATGCGCCGATCGGGGCGGTGATCGGCGAATGGGTCGGCTCGTCGCGCGGGCTCGGCTATCTGATGCTGCTCGCGAATGGCCGGGCCAAGACCGATCTCATGTTCTCCGCGCTGATCGTGCTGGCGCTCTTCACCGTGCTCCTGCACGCCGTGGTCGATCGCGCGGCCCGGAGGTTGAGCGACGACGCGCGGGGCGGCTGATCCCCGATTCTGATTGGCGTACCTCATGGCCGCGTGCTACCCCTGAGCGGAGCGGGGGAGGTACCTCGGATGCGACCGACGATCCGCGATGTCGCGCGCGAGGCGGGGGTCAGCCTCGCCACGGTCGATCGCGTGCTGAACCACCGGACCGGCGTGCGGGCGGCGACGATCCGGCGGGTCGAGGACGCGGTATCGCGGCTCGGCTTCGTGCGAGACACGGCGGCGGCCAACCTGTCCCGCCGCCGCGACTACCGCTTCGTCTTCCTGATCCCCGAGGGCTCGAACAGCTTCATGCGCGAGCTCGAGGCGCAGGTCGTGGCGATGGGAGCGCGGCTCCGCGCGGCCCGGGTCGCCGTAGAGGTCATCGCGATCCCGCCCTTCGATGGCGACGCGCTGGCCGCCGCGCTCGACCGGATCGACCCGCGCGAGGTCTCCGGCATCGCTCTGGTGGCGACCGAGGCGCCTTCGGTCAGGGATGCGCTGGTCCGGCTCGCGGGTTTCGGAATTCCGGTGGTAACGCTCGTCTCCGATGCTCCGCTCTTCCCGAGAAGCCGTTATATCGGCATCGATAATGTCGCCGCCGGCCGCACGGCGGCGAGCCTGCTCGGGCGGTTCCTCGGACCGCGCGAAGGCCGGATCGCCCTGGTCGCGGGCTCCATGCTGCTGCGCGACCACATGGAACGGCGGATGGGTTTCGAACAGGTGATGCGGGCGGAATATCCGCGGCTGACGCCGCTCCCCGTGGTCGAGGGGCGCGACGATGCCGAGACGACGCGGCATGCGCTGGCGACGCTTCTGGCGGCGGAACCGGGCGTGATCGGCCTCTACAACATCGGCGCGGGCAACCGGGGCGTGATCGAGATCCTGCGCGCCGCGCCGCCCGCGTCGCGTCCGGTCGCCGTCGTCCATGAACTCACCCCGCATACCCGCGCGGCGCTGCGCGAGGGGCTCGCGCACGCGATCATCCATCAGGACGCCGGCCATGAGGCGCGGAGCGCGCTCCGCGTGTTGCGCGCCTGCGCCGATGGCGCTCCGGTTCTGGAAGCACGGGAGCGCATCCGGGTGGAGATTTACCTTCGCGACAATCTGCCGTAGCCGCGCCGGATCGGATGATGTACGGTACTCAGGACTGCGACGGATGGGGAGTTCCGGCGCGGCGCAGCCGATCCGCTCCGGTGTCATTCAGGACCGGGGTATCGCGCCGCCACCCTCCCGAGGCTCCGCCGGTCGATCGCGAAGCGGCGCCCCGGCGCGAAACGGAGGATGGACGCGTGAGAACCATCGGGGGTCGGGAGACCGGCCCGGTCCCGCGGGAAACACCGCCGCTCTCGAAACCTTCGCGGCACGGCGAACCGCGTGACGCGGCCGCCGATACCACGACGCAGGGGGAACTCGCGAAGGCATACGGCACGGCGGCGACGCGAACTCGGACCCGGGCCTGGACGCGGCGCGGATGAGCGGCGGGAACGGCGCGCCGGCTCCGGTGCTGGAAGCGGCCGGGCTCTCGAAATCCTTCGGCGGGGTCGAGGTGCTCGGCGATATCCGTGTCGCGCTGCGTCCGGGCGAGGTGCATGCGATCATCGGCGAGAACGGCGCGGGCAAGTCCACGCTGATGAAGCTGCTTTCCGGCCATCTGACGCCTTCGGCCGGCGAGATCCTGCTCGACGGGGCGCCGGTCACCTTCTCCGGTCCCGTGGAGGCGGAGGAACGGGGCATCGTCCTCGTGCATCAGGAGATCCTGCTCGCGCCCGACCTGACCGTTGCACAGAACATCTACCTCGGACGCGAGATCCGCCGCGGGGTCTTCGTCGACGACCGGGTCATGAACGAAGGCGCGTCGAAGGCGGTCGCGGCGCTTGGCACAAGGCTCGACCCCGCCGTTCCGGTCCGGCGTCTCTCGATCGCGCAGCGGCAGCTGGTGCAGATCGCCCGCGCGCTCCTGGAGCCGCGGCGGGTGGTGATCTTCGACGAGCCGACCGCCTCGCTCACCCCGCGTGAGACCGAGGCGCTGCTCGGCGTGATCCGCGAGATCCGCGCGAGGGGAGCGGCGGTGCTCTATATCTCGCACCGGCTGCCGGAGGTGAAGGCGATCGCCGATCATGTGACGGTGCTGCGCGACGGCAAGCTCGTCGCGACCCAGCCGACCGCCGGTCTCACGCCCGCGCGGATGGCCGAGCTGATGGTCGGGCGGGATGTCTCGAAACTCTACCCCGACCGCGCCGGGCCGGAAGCGGCGAGCCCGGTGCTCGAGGTCGAGAATTTCGACGTGCCCGGCTATGTGACCGGGGCGGGGTTCCGGCTCGGGAAGGGGGAGATCCTTGGCTTCGCGGGCCTCGTCGGCGCCGGGCGGACCGAGCTCATGGAAGGTGTCGTCGGATTGCGGCCGCATCGGGGCACCGTCCGCTTCGAGGGCGCGCCGGTGAAGTTCCATGACGTGCGCGAGAGCCAGCGGGCCGGCGTCGTCTATCTCAGCGAGGACCGCAAGGGACGGGGGCTCCTCCTCGACCAGAACCTCACGGTCAACCTCACGCTCGCCGCGCTCGCGCATTTCACGCGCGGCGGGCTCGTCGACAAGACCCGCGAGGCCGGGGCGCTCGACAAGGCGATCGCCGATTTCGACATCCGCGCGCGGTCGCGGGGCCTGAACGCCGGCCAGCTTTCGGGCGGGAACCAGCAGAAGCTCCTGCTCGCCAAGATGATGCTCCTCGATCCCGGGGTCGTGATCATCGACGAGCCGACCCGCGGCATCGACATCGGCACCAAGGAACAGATCTACAGATGGATCGCCGCGCTCGCCGACTCGGGCCGGTCGGTGATCGTCGTCTCCTCCGAGATGCCCGAGCTCATCGGCATCTGCGATCGGATCCTGGTGATGCGCGAGGGGCGGATCGTCGGCGAGGTCTCCGGGGCGCGGCTGACCGAGACCGAAATCGCCGTGCTGGCAACCGGCGCGTCCGAGCAGGAGGCGGCCCTCGTGGTGGAGACAGCGTCATGACCGAGACTTCGACCGAACGCCCGCCCGCCCGCCGCTCCTGGCGCGACGTCGATATGCGCGCGGTGGCGCCCTTCGTCGCGCTCGTGGTGCTGATGATCTTCGGCGCGTCGCTCAATCCGAGCTTCGTCAGCCTCGACAACATGCTGAACGTGCTCTCGCGGAGCGCCTTCATCGCGATCATCGCGATCGGCATGACCTTCGTGATCTCGGCGGGCGGCCTCGACCTCTCGGTCGGCTCGATGGCGGCTTTCGTCGCGGGGACGATGATCCTCTTCATGAACGCGGCCCCGGTCGGGGGCGATGTCGCGCTGATCGCCGCGGCCATGGTGATGGCGCTCATCACCGGGGCGCTCTGCGGGCTCGCCAACGGGCTCTTCGTCACCATGGGGCGGCTCGAACCCTTCATCGTGACGCTCGGAACCATGAGCATCTTCCGCGCGCTGACGATCTGGCTCGCCGAGGGCGGCTCGATCGCGGTCGCCTCGCGCGACCTCCGCGCCGCCTATCGACCAGTCTATTTCGGTGAAGTCTGGGGCGTCCCGGTCCCGGTCATCGTCATCCTCGTGGTGGCGGTCGCGGGCGCGATCCTGCTCAACCGGACCGCCTTCGGGCGGCATGTGATCGCGGTCGGATCGAATGAGGAAGTGGCGCGCTACTCGGGCATTCCGGTCGGCCGCGTCAGGACGCTGACCTACGTCATCCTCGGGATCTGCGTCGCGATCTCCGTCCTCGTCTATGTGCCGCGGCTCGGCTCGGCCACGGCGACGACCGGGCTCATGTGGGAACTGCAGGCGATCACGGCGGTGGTGATCGGCGGCACCGCGCTGCGCGGCGGGGTCGGACGGATCTGGGGCACGGTTTGCGGCGCGCTGATCCTGGAACTTATCGGCAACATCATGGTGCTGAGCGATCTCGTGAGCGAATACCTGATCGGCGCGGTCCAGGGCGCCATCATCATCGTCGCGATGCTGGTCCAGCGCGCGCTCTCGCGCGGGCGCTGACCGTCCCGACACGGGGCTTCGGGCCGTCCCGGGCCGGAGAGAAAGCATGGAAAGAAGGTCCAGGGAGGATTTGATATGAAGAGATTGTTGCTCGGACTGGCGACCGCGGCGCTCGTCGCGGGGATGGCCAGCGCGCAGGAGGAGAAGGAGGTTTCCATCGCCGTCTCGATCCCTGCGGCGGATCACGGCTGGACCGGCGGCGTGGTCTATCACGCCGAACGGGCGAAGGAGATCCTCGAGGCAAACCATCCGGGCCTGAGCATCACGCTCAAGACCTCGCCCGACGGCGCCTCGCAGGCGAACGCGCTCGAGGATCTGGTGATCCAGGGCATCGACGCTCTCGTGACCCTGCCGCACAACTCGGACGAGCTGACCGACCCGATCCGCAGCGTGAAGGAAGAGGGCATCTTCGTCACCGTGGTGGACCGGGCGCTGTCGGACCCGACGATCCACGACCTTTACGTCGCCGGCAACAACCCCGAGCTCGGCCGGGTCGCGGGCGAATATCTGAAGGAAAATCTCGGGACCGGCGACGTGGTGGTGATCCGGGGGCTTCCCATCGTGATCGACGAGGAGCGGCAGCGGGGCTTCGACGAGGCGATCGAAGGCTCCGGCATCAATGTTCTCGACCGGCAGTTCGGCAACTGGTCGCGCGACGACGCGTTCAAGGTGATGCAGGATTACCTGACCAAATTCGAGAAGATCGACGCGGTCTGGTGCCAGGACGACGACATGGCCGTCGGCGTGCTCGAGGCGATCGAGCAGTCGGGACGGACCGACATCAAGATGGTGATCGGCGGCGCCGGGATGAAGGAAATGATCCAGCGCGTGGCCGAGGGTGACACGATGGTCCCGGTCGATGTGCTCTATCCGCCGGCGATGATCGCGACGGCGATGGAGCTCACCGTCGCCAATCTCTACGATCAGGTGCCGGTGCGCGGCGACTACATCCTCGATGCCACGCTGATCACCAAGGAAAACGCCGAGGAGTTCTATTTCCCCGACTCCCCGTTCTGACGCCGCCTGACGATCTGTCTCCGCTCCGACCGCCCCCATCACGGGGGCGGTTTCGTTGATCGCGGCCCCGCGGATCATTCTCTTGTTGCAATACATACCGACTGGTTGGTATGGTCCTGATATGGAACAGGCTCGTACCCCACAAGGGAAAGACGTCCGCACGAAGCTGCTCGACGCCGCGCTCACGCTGATCCGGCGTCAGGGTTTCGCCGCCACCTCGGTCGACGAGATCTGCCGGGCCGCGGGGGTTACCAAGGGCGCCTTCTTTCATCATTTCCGCTCCAAGGAAGATCTCGGCGTGGCGTCGGCCGCGCATTTCGGCCTGCTCGCGGATGCCCTGTTCTCGGAGGACTGGACCCGTCACGCCGATCCCGCCGAGCGGGTTCTCGGCTATGTCGCCCTGCGCCGCGATATGATCGACGGCCCGTTCGAGGAATTCACCTGTCTGCTCGGGACCATGGCGCAGGAGGTCTACGCGACTTCGCCGGCCATCCGCGCCGCCTGCGAGGCGGGGATCACGGGCCACGCGCTGCGTCTGGCGGCCGATATCGGTCGCGCGCTCGCGAATGCCGGGCGGAACGAGGAGTCCCCGGAGAGCCTGGCGCTCCACGTCCAGTCGGTGCTTCAGGGCGGCTTCATCCTGGCCAAGGCCACGGGCGATCCCGAGGCGGCGCGGAGAAGCGTCGATCATCTGACCCGATATCTCCGAGTCCTGTTCCGGCGGGAGAACCGAGACCGCCGCGCCAATCCGGAACACGGGCGCGGCAAGGAGGACGATCCATGACCGACACGATGACCGAGAGCCCCGGCGCCGCGACACCCGATTTCGACCCGAGGGTGATGCTGGGCGTGATCCCCTACGTCTCCATGCACGGCAGGGCGGCCGAGGCGACGGAGTTCTACGTCCGGGCCTTCGGTGCCCGCGAGATCGGGCGTTTCGCCGACGAGGAGAGCGGCGAGATCATGCATGTCCAGCTCGAGATCAACGGCGGGGCGCTGATGATGACGGGCATGTGCGCGCCCGGGGAGGAACCCGAGAAACCACAAGGGTTCCACCTGCAGCTCGTCGTGCGGGACGGCCAGACATGGTGGGACCGCGCCACGGCCGCGGGCTGCGAGGTCCTGATGCCCTTCGAAACGATGTTCTGGGGTGATCGCTGGGGCCTGCTGCGCGACCCGTTCGGCCTGCAATGGGCGGTGAACGAGTCGGGTGCGAGGTGATCGCATTCGCGAGCGACGTCGATCCCCGGTGACATTTCGCCGCGGGAGACAGGGCCGCGGCTGATCGAGGTCAAGGCGTAAGGGCGATCCCCGCGCCACCGTCTGGCGATCATGGGCCCTGTACTCCGGTCGGATTCCAGCGGCGATGCCTTGATCAGCAGGCATCGCCGCGCCGCGCCCGGACTGGAACAGGTGTTCCGGTGACCTGTCCATTATTCGAACAAAGGCTCGCATTTGTAGAAGGTGGGTGTATCTTTTCCCCATGTCGATGTCGTCATGTGCTAGGAAAGGAACAGGAATGACCACCGATGCCACAACGACCAACAGACTTTCCCTAACAACGAAGATCATGCTGGGCATGGTACTCGGCGTCATCGTCGGGCTCATTGCCAACCAGATCGACTCGACCTTCGTCAACGAACAGATTGTCGGCGGCCTCTTCGCGATGATCGGCACGATGTTCGTGAACGCGCTGAAAATGCTCGTCGTCCCGCTGGTCATCTTCTCGTTGCTGACCGGGGTGATGGGGATCGGCGATGTCCGCGCGCTGGGGCGCGTCGGCGGCAAGTCCTTCGCGCTCTACATCCTCACCACGGCGATCGCGATCGCGGTGGCGATCGGCATCGCGCTGGTCGTCGGGCCCGGCAAGGGCTTCGTGATGGAGGGAATCGACACGAGCGGCATTACCGCCGCGGAAGCGCCCTCGGTCTGGGAGGTCTTCGCCAATATCGTGCCCGGCAACCCGGTCGCCGCCTTCACCAACGGAGACATGCTGCAGATCATCTTCTACGTGATCGTCGTCGGCATCGCCGCCGTGATGCTCGGCGAGCAATCGGCGAAATTCGTCGAGGCCTGCGAATACATGAACGAGCTGATGATGAAGGTTGTCGGCATCGTCATGCATTTCGCGCCCTACGGCGTCTTCTGCCTGATCGCCAAGACCTTCGCCGAACAGGGGGTCGAGCTGTTCCTGCCCGTGCTCGCCTATGTGGTGACGCTGGTCGGCTCGCTGTTCCTGCATCTCTTCGTCACGCTGATGATCATCCTGAAGCTGTTCTCCGGCCTCAACCCGGTGCAGTTCCTGCGCAAGATCCGCCCGGCGCAGATCTTCGCCTTCTCGACGGCGAGCTCGAATGCGACGATCCCGGTGACGATGCGCGCGGTGACCGAGCGGATGGGTGTCGACAATTCCGTCGCTTCCTTCACCGTGCCCTTCGGCGCGACGATCAACATGGACGGCACCGCGATCATGCAGGGCGTCGCCACCGTGTTCCTTGCCAATGTCTACGGCATCGATCTCGGCGTCGGCGGCTATCTCACCGTGATCGCGATGGCGGTTCTGGCCTCGATCGGGACCGCGGGCGTTCCGGGCGTCGGGCTCGTCATGCTGACCATGGTGCTGACCCAGGTCGGGCTGCCCATCGAGGGCATCGCGATCATTCTCGGCGTCGACCGGCTGATGGACATGATCCGCACGGCGGTGAACATCACCGGCGACGCGGTCGTTTCCGTCATCGTCGCGAAGAGCGAGGCCAAGATGGACCTTTCGGTCTACGATGACCCGAACGCCGGCGAGGTGGAAGCGCTCACGATCGACCACGAGGCCGAGGCGGCGCTGGCCGCGCGCGCATCCCGGGCGCATCCGGCCGAGTAACGGCGCTCCCCGAAGGTTTGACGGCCCGGCCTGCCATTTGGCGGGCCGGGCCGTAACGTTTCGGGAAGGGCTCCGCGGGGCCGAGACCCGGCGAATCCGCTCGCGATCGCCGGCGACCGGCGCGACAGGTCTTGGCAGGACGGCCAAATCCCCCCACCGTGGCAGCCGGGGCGAAGAGGGTCCCGATGACGACGATCGAGGTTGACATGAGACTGTTGCGCTATGGACCCGCGGGTCAGGAGAAGCCGGGACTGCTCGACGCCGAGGGCGCGATCCGTGACCTCTCGGGCCAGGTCGATGACATCGCGGGCGAGACGCTCACGCCCGAGGGTCTCGCGCAGATCGCGGCGCTCGATCCCGCGAGCCTGCCGCGGGTCGAGGGCGACCCCCGGCTCGGGCCCTGCGTCGGACGGATCGGCAAGTTCATCTGCATCGGTCTCAACTACGCCGACCACGCCGCCGAGAGCGGGATGGCGATCCCGACCGAACCGGTGGTCTTCAACAAATGGACCTCGGCGATCTGCGGGCCGAACGACGATGTCGAGATCCCGCGCGGCGCGACCAAGACCGACTGGGAGGTCGAGCTCGGCATCGTCATCGGCAAGCCCGGCCGCTACATCGAGGAAGCGGACGCGCTCTCCCATGTCGCCGGCTACTGCGTCGTCAACGACGTCTCGGAACGGGAATGGCAGATCGAGCGCGGCGGCACCTGGGACAAGGGCAAGGGCTGCGACACGTTCGGACCGACCGGGCCCTGGCTGGTGACGCCGGATTCCGCGGGCGACGTGAACAATCTCTCGATCTGGCTCGAAGTGGACGGGAAGCGCCACCAGGACGGCTCGACCGCGACGATGATCTTCAAGGTGCCCGAGATCATCGCCTATCTCTCGCGTTTCCTCTCGCTCCAGTCGGGAGACGTCATCTCGACCGGCACCCCGCCGGGCGTCGGGCTGGGCATGAAGCCCCCGGTCTACCTGAAGGGAGGCGAGGAGATGCGGCTCGGGATCGAGAACCTCGGCGAGCAGAGGCAGAGGGTCGTCAAAGCATGACCCGGATCATCGGTCTCCGAACGATCGACGTGCGCTTTCCGACCAGCCGCCAGCTGGACGGTTCGGATGCGATGAACCCGGACCCGGATTATTCGGCCGCCTATGTGATCCTGGAGACCGATGGCCCGTTCGAAGGACATGGGCTCACCTTCACCATCGGCCGCGGCAACGAGATCTGCGTCGCGGCCCTCGAAGCGTTGCGGCCGCTCGTGGTCGGACTCGACATGGCCTGGGTCGCCGAGGACATGGGGCGGTTCTGGCGCCATGTGACGAGCGACAGCCAGCTGCGCTGGATAGGGCCCGACAAGGGCGCGATCCATCTCGCGACCGGCGCGGTCGTCAACGCGGTCTGGGATCTCTGGGCCAAGATCGAAGCCAGGCCCGTCTGGCAACTCGTCGCCGAGATGAGCCCGGAGGAACTCGTCCGCTGCGTCGATTTCCGCTACCTGACCGACTGTATCACGCCGGACTGGGCGCTCGGCTTCCTGACGGAGCAGGCGGAGGGCAAGGCCGGGCGCGTCGCGACGCTTCGCGCCGAGGGCTATCCCTGCTACACGACCTCGGCGGGCTGGCTCGGCTACGATGATGCCAAGCTCCGGCGGCTCTGCCGCGAGGCGGTGGAGGCGGGGTTCCGCCATGTGAAGCTGAAGGTCGGCCGGGATCTCGAGGACGACATCCGCCGGCTCACCATCGCGCGCGAGGCGGTGGGGCCCGATGTGCGCCTCATGATCGACGCGAACCAGGTCTGGGAGGTCGGCGAGGCCATCGACTGGGTGCGCCGCCTCGGCTTCGCCGAACCGTGGTTCATCGAGGAGCCGACCAGCCCCGACGACATCGAGGGCCATCGCGCGATCCGCGAAGCCGTCGCCCCGGTCGAGGTCGCGACCGGCGAGATGTGCCAGAACCGGATCATCTTCAAGCAGTTCATCATGCGCGGCGCCATCGACGTGGTGCAGATCGACGCCTGCCGGATGGGCGGGCTCAACGAGGTGCTGGCGGTCATGCTGATGGCGGCGAAACACGGGCTGAAGGTCTGTCCGCACGCCGGTGGCGTCGGTCTCTGCGAATATGTGCAGCACATGTCGATGATCGACTACGTGGCGATCTCGGGCACGAAGGAGGGTCGCGTGATCGAATATGTCGATCATCTCCACGAGCATTTCCTCGACCCGTGCGTGATCCGCGCCGCGGCCTACATGCCGCCTGAAGCGCCCGGTTTCTCGATCGAGATGAAGCCCGCGAGCCTCGAAACCTATCGCTTCGGGCCCGCGTGAAGGGAGGCGTCTGATGGATCTCGGACTGGACGGCAAGGTCGTCATCGTCACCGGCGGCGGCTCGGGCATCGGCGCGGGGATCACCGAGGTGCTGGCCGAGGAGGGCGCGCGGCCGGTCATCCTCGCCCGCCGCCGGCCGGAAGCGGGCTGGCTCGCGGCGACGGGCGCGGATTTCATCGCGGTGGAGCTCGCGGATGACGACGCTTGCCGCGCCGCCGTGGCCGAGGCGCGGGACCGGCACGGGGCGATCCATGGGCTGGTGAACAACGCCGGCGCCAATGACAGCGTGGGGCTCGACAAGGGGCCGGAGGCGTTCCGGGCGAGCCTGAACCAGAACCTCGTCCACTATTACACGATGGTTCATCTGCTGGCCGACGACCTGCGGGCCACGCAAGGGGCGATCGTCAACATCAGTTCGAAGACCGCGCTGAGCGGCCAGGGCGGCACCTCGGCCTATGTCGCCGCCAAGGCGGCGGAGCTTGGCCTGACCCGGGAATGGGCGGTCGAGTTCCTGCCGGACCGCGTGCGGGTCAATGCGATCGTCGTCGCCGAGGTGATGACGCCGCTTTACCGCCGATGGCTCGACACGCTCGCGGACCCGGAAGCCGCGCTCGCCGAGATCACCCGCCGCGTGCCTCTTGAAAATCGCATGACCACACCGCGCGAGATCGCCGACACCTGCGCCTTCCTGCTGTCGAACCGCTCGGGCCACACCACGGGGCAATGGATCCACCCCGACGGCGGCTATCTCCACCTCGACCGCGCCCTGGCGGGTGCGATGCGCTGAACCGATGGAGCGTCGTTCGCATCATAACTAACATTACGGGCGATGGTGGCACACGGATGTCTCGGCGAGGCCTCGAAGATTTCCGGCGCCGAGCACATCTGCCAGAAGCGCGCGATCAACGAGGACGTCGGCGCTGTACAAGATGTGGAAGGCCCTATTCGGACGACGTGATCTTCGGCAACCAGACCGATGACCAAGCTCTATCGCTCCGCCTGAGCGGTTTCGGCCCCGCCGCGCGCGGCGGGGCCATCCTGATCCTCGGCGCAGAGGTCGTTCCGGCGGTTTCGCCGGCGCGCTATGGATGGCAGGTCCGGTCCTCGCCGGGAGAATATTGGTGGAGAGAGGGTTCATGACCATCGTCGACCGCGCCCGCGAGACGCAGGCGACCCTGGCGCCCTACTTCCCCGGGCTGATCCTCTGCGTCACCATCGCGGCCGCCGCCTCGTTCCTCTCCGAGCACTACGGCGGCCCGGCGCTGCTCTTCGCGCTCCTGATCGGCATGGCTTTCAACTTCCTGATGGAAGAGGGAAAGGCCAAGATCGGCGTGGAGTTCGCCTCGAAATTCGTGCTGCGCCTCGGCGTCGGGCTGCTCGGCATTCGCATCACCATGCAGGATATCGCCGCCTTCGGCTGGCGCACGCCGGTGATCGTGGCCGGGCTGATGGCGCTCACGCTCGGGGCCGGGTTCGTCGCGGCACGGCTCTTCGGGCGGCAGTGGCGCTTCGCCTTGATGACCGGCGGTGCCGTGGCGATCTGCGGCGCCTCGGCGACGCTGGCGATCGCGGCGGTCATCCCGCACAACGACAAGACCGAGCGCAACGTTCTCTTCACGGTCGTCGCCGTCACCACCCTCTCGACCGCCGCCATGATCGCCTATCCGGTCATCTTCGGCGCCCTCGGCCTCGAGGATCGCGAGATCGGCTTCCTGATCGGCGCCACGATCCACGACGTCGCCCAGGTGGTCGGCGCCGGCTATTCGATCTCCGACGTCGCCGGCGACGCCGCGACCGTGGTCAAGCTCCTGCGCGTCGCCTTCCTGCCGGTCGTGCTGATGGTGATCGTCCTCGCGCTGCGCGGCCAGGGCGCCGGCGGGAAGGTGCCGCTGCTGCCCTGGTTCATGGTGCTCTTCATCGCGCTCTCGGTCACGGGCAGCGCCTTCAGCGTTCCGGCCGCGATCTCCGGTCCGATCGAACTGGTGTCACGCGCGATGCTGGTCACCGCGATCGCGGCGCTCGGCGTGAAGACATCGCTGAAGGCCATGCTGGCGGTCGGCAGCGGTCACATCTGGGTCGTGGTGTTCGAGACCCTGCTGCTGCTCGTCGCCGCGATCGTGGCCTTCGAGATCTTCCAGCCGCTGGGTTGAGTCGGCGGTGCTGGCGCCGGGTCGGTCGCTCCGGGCGTCAGGTGCTCAGCCGCTGCACGAGCAGATGATGCGTATCGACGATCTCGCCGCGCTCCCCAGCCTGGAGAAAGCACCGTGAGCGACGTCCTGACCGCGCCCGAAGCCACCCGCGGGACGGGCCCGGAGGTGCATCCGGACCGCTCGCGAGAACAGCACCGGCCGCGAACTCGGCCGGGGTCGAGTGGAACCGAGCCCCGGCGGAGGCGTCAGAGGCGCTCCAGTGCCAGCGCGATGCCCTGGCCGCCGCCGATGCACATGGTCACGAGGCCGTAGCGCCCGCCGGTCCTTTCGAGTTCGTAGAGCGTCTTCAGCGTGATGATCGCCCCCGTCGCGCCGACCGGATGGCCGAGGGCGATGGCGCCGCCGTTCGGATTGACCTTCGTGGTGTCGAGCCCGAGTTCGCGGTTCACCGCGATCGCCTGCGCCGCGAAGGCCTCGTTCGACTCGATCACGTCGAAGGCGTCCGCGGTCATGTCGAGCTTCTCGAGCAGCTTCCGCACGGCCGGGATCGGGCCGATCCCCATGACGCGTGGCGGCACGCCCGCCACTGCGTAGCCGAGCAGCCGGGCCTTCGGCTTCAGACCCGCCTTCTCCGCCGCCTCGCCGCGTGCCAGCACCAGCGCAGCGGCCCCATCGTTGAGTCCCGAGGCATTGCCGGCGGTCACCGTCCCGTCCTTCGCGAAGGCCGGGCGCAGCTTGGCGAGCGCCTCCGCCGTGGTCGCCTTGGGATGCTCGTCGGTTCCCCAGAGCACGGTGTCGCGCTTCACCTTGATCTCGATCGGCACGATCTGGCTCTCGAACCGTCCCTCGGCGATCGCCGCCGCCGCGCGGTTCTGCGATTCGAGCGCGAAGGCGTCTTGATCCTCGCGGCTGATCTGATGATCGCCCGCCACGTTCTCCGCCGTCACGCCCATATGGCCGTTGCCCATCGGACAGGTGAGCGCGCCGAGCATCATGTCGAGGACCTGGGTGTCGCCCATCTTCTGGCCCCAGCGCGCCGAGGTCAGCGCATAGGGTGAGCGCGACATGTTCTCGACGCCGCCGGCGAGGGCGAAATCCGCGTCGCCGAGCGCGAGCGACTGAAAGGCCGAGGCGATCGCCTGCGCCCCCGACCCGCAGAGCCGGTTCACGTTCATCGCGCCCGCGGTTTCCGGCACACCGGCGTCGAGCGCCGCGACGCGGCTCACATAGGCGTCGCGCGGCTCGGTGTTGATGACATGGCCGAAGAAGACCTGGCCGATCTGGCCGGGCTCGACGCCCGAGCGTTCGAGCGCGGCCTTCGCCACATGCGTGCCGAGCCTGGAGGGTGGCACGGCCGCGAGGCTGCCCCCGAAGGTTCCGATCGCTGTGCGGGCGCCATCGAGGATGACGATATCCTGGGTCATGCGTGTTCCCCCTGTTGTCCTTCTTGCCCGACGCGGAGCCGAAAGGATCGTTCGTTGCCAGAGCCGGCGGCGGTCGATGGCCCGGCCCCGGCAGCAGCATAGGAGGAATTGGCGCGCGCGGGCAGTCTTTCAATATCTGTCCGTCGCGGCCCCGGATCGGCCCTGGGGAGAGGCGTGCTCCGGGGGAGGCTCCGGCCCCGATCGTATCCATGAACCCTGGCCGCGCCCGCGCCGCTCAGGGCCGGTCGGCCAGTCCTGCCCATCCGAGCCCGCCCCGGCTCCCGTAGAGGCGGATGCCGGCGGGATTGCCCGGTGCGACCTGCGCTGCGGGCCGCGCCCCGCCTGCGAAGCGCGGCAGCATGACGGAGCGACCGCCGAGCCGGCGCACGGGGACCAACGCCGAGATCGCCCCGAACGCCAGGCCGGAGACGAAACGCGCCATGTGGAAGGGGCTCCGATCTCGGCGCCGCGGCCGCCTGGCGAGGTTTGATCTCCCCGAAAGCCCGCCGCCTGTGGCATGGGGCTTGGCCGGCCCTTTGGGGGACCGGCCGGGTCTTGCGTGGCTCGGCCTGATGGCCGGGCGCTGGCCTCTGCTTTGGCCTTCCGCTTTCGCCCTTGGGGGCTCAGCTTTTCTTGGTGCGCTTCCTCTGGCGCTGGACGTCGACGACGACGGCGGCGACGATGATGAGGCCCTTGACGATCTCCTGGTAGTAGGCGTCGATGCGGAGGAAGGTGAAGCCCGAGGTCATGGTGCCGAGGATCACCGTGCCGATCACCGTGCCGGTGATCCGGCCCTGGCCGCCGGCGAGCGAGGTGCCGCCGATGACGGTCGCCGCGATCGCGTCGAGCTCGTACATCATGCCCA
>NZ_JBKQWU010000041.1:0-31433 GCF_047275745.1 Amaricoccus sp. W119
CGGCTGCGTCGCCAGGGCTTGCGCACCTCGACGGAGCGGGTGCGCCGCCTGATGCGGGAGAACGGCCTTCAGGCCACGACCCGCGTGGGCTGCCCTCGCGGGCCGCGCACTCATGACGGCACGATCATCCCGGAGGCCATCGACAGCATGCGGGGAACCGACATGACCGCTGCCTTCACCCTCGAGCACGGCCAGGTCGCCGTCTTCGTCGCCGTCGTCGACCACTGCTCGGCGGAATGCGTCGGCATTCATGCCGCGCTCCACGGCACCCGCCATGAGGCGCTGGAGCCGATCCGGCAAGGCGTGACCGAGCGCCTCGGTGGTGTCGGGAAGGGCGCGGCCTCGGCCCTCGCCATTCGCCACGATCACGGAAGCCAATACATGTCCCGCGATTTCCAGAAGGAGGATCGCCTGGCTCGGAGCTACGTCATCGCCAGCCTTCATCCGGGCGCCCGAGGGCAACGGCTGCGCCGAGCGGTTCATCCGGACGCTCAAGGAGAACCTGCTCTGGATCACGATCTTCCGGACCGTCGAGGAGCTCCGCCTCGCCCTGATCGACTTCCGGCGGACCTACAACGAAAACTGGCTGATCGAGCGGCACGGACACCGCTCGCCAGCCCAGTTCCGACGCGACCAGATGGACACGATCCCGCTGGCCGCATCGCAATCGGGTGTCTCAGGATCCGGGGGCGGTACAACGCCGCGCTCTCAGGAAGTCCGATCAGGGTACCATGGCCACCGGGCACGATGACGGCGACATAGTCGTCGAGGCCATTCCCGATCACCTCGGAAAGCTTCATCGGCTGCTTGAACCGGGAATGATACTTGGCGAAAGGACGACCTTCACCTCCGCGTCTTCCGAAGGCATGGCCCAGTATTCGAATTTCACCGGATTGCCCGACCCCGTCGCTACGTCGAAGGCGAAACCCGCCGTGTCGAGGTGGCACATCGGCAGCAGCATCTCCACCGGGTGTTTCCGGTCGAGAAGAACGTGCGGTTGTCCGTAAGCAGATAGCGCTCGTCCGCGCCGATCTTCAGCACCCTTTTTCCACCCGCGTAGGGAACAGGATAGTCGTCTCCGCTCAGATCCGTCTTGGGTGAGGTGACCGGCTCAGGGAATATTGTGACGGAAAGAACGCATCTCCTCTGCCGGATCGGGAGTCGGCTTCTTGCCGGAAACGCTCATCGCACATGATAACCTCGCTGAAGCTTGTTCGGACAGGAATTAACTTTACGGCTTCCCGGCGCCAGTGGGGGAGTTCCCTGACGATGGACCAGTGATTGGCGCCGATCTTGATCCGTGAAGGGCCGGATTTCCAACCCCCGCGCTCCTTGCGAGCCTGGTACACGGGCTGAATTGCCGCCACGGGGCGCCTGACCGCCGGCTCACCTGTACCTGCCGGTTCGGCATCCCAGGCGCGATCGCTGGTAGCGAGCGCTCCCGACAGCGCGACATGGCCCGTCATGACCGGTTCGAGATCGGCTGCGAGATCGTCGGAGGCGCCCGGAAAGGGCGCCGTGCGACGCGAACGGACCCCGCGGACATATCCAAGACTCATGTTCATGGAGATCGTCCGCTCCCCTTCAGGCGCTCGACGCGGCGTCGTGGCGCAGCGCGTATTGCCATCCGAGCTCCGCCAGCGGTCTCGCCTTCTTCCCGGTCTCGATGGCGTCGGCGGCGGCGGCGTTGCCGTCGCGCGCGCGACGGGCGATGCCCTGCATGATCGCGGCGAGTCGGAAGAGGTTGTAGGCGAGGTAGAAGTCCCAGTGATCGATCGGGCCGCCGCTGCTCTCCCTGGCATACCAGCCGACGTAGGTCCGCTCGTCGGGAATGCCGAGGGCGGCGAGGTCGAGACCGCCGATACCGCGCCAGAGCTCGGCCGGAATGTGCCAGCCGAGGCAATTGTAGGAGAAATCGGCCAGCGGATGACCGAGGGTCGAAAGCTCCCAGTCCAGAAGGCCGATCGCCCGAGGCTCGATCGGGTGGAAGACGAGGTTGTCGAGGCGGTAGTCGCCATGGACGAGCCGCGTCGCGTCTCCCGGCGGGACGTGCTCGGGGAGCCAGCCGGCGAGGGCGTCGAGGGCGTCGATGCGCTCCTCGCCTTCGCGATAGTCGCGGACCTGGCGGCCCCAGCGGTCGATCTGGCGGGCGAAGTAGTTGCCCACCCGGCCATAGTCGCCGAGTCCGACCGCTTCGTGATCGATCGAATGCAGGGCGGCGATCACCCGGTTCATTTCGCGGTAGATCGGCGCGCGATCCTCGCGCGCGAGACCGGGCAGCGACTGGTCCATGAGCACGCGGCCGTCGAGAAAATCCATGACGTAGAAGGGCGTGCCGACGATGCTCGCATCCTCCTCATAGAAATGAGCGGCGGGGACCGGCACGTCTGTCCCCCGCAGGGCGGCGATGACGCGGTATTCGCGGTCGATGGCATGCGCGGACTTGAGCAGCTGGCCCGGCGGCTTCTTGCGCAGGACATAGCGGCGCGAACCGGCGGTCAGCCGATAGGTCGGATTCGACTGGCCGCCGGTGAGGCGGGTGACCTCGAGCGGCCCGCGGCCGATCAGACCGCGGTCGCGCAGCAGCGCGGCGAGGGAGCCCGTGTCGAAGTCGCCCGTCGTCTCACCGGGGGCCGGCGTGGATGTGGGCGTGGATGTGGGCGCGGGCGTGGACGTCTTGGTCATGACCAGCTCCAGAAATCATCGCCTTCCTTCACCAGGAAGCGGGAGAGAACCATCTTGTGGACTTCCGACGCGCCATCGACGAGGCGTGCCTGGCGGGCGTAGCGGTAGATCCATTCGAGCGGGGTATCCTTCGAATAGCCACGAGCGCCGTTGAGCTGAATCGCAAGGTCGACGGCGGCGTGCAGCGTCTCGGAGACGACGACCTTGGCCATCGACACCTCCTTGCGGGCGAAGCCGCCCCGGTCGAGGGCCCAGGCGGCGCGCATGGTCAGCAGGCGGCCGATCTCGATCTGCATCGCGACCTCGCCGAGCTTGGTCCGCACGCTCTCCCGGTCGATCAGGCGGATGCCGCCGGATTCGCGGCGTTCGACATAGTCGCGGGCGATCGCGAGCGAGCGCTTGGCGAGGCCGAGCCAGCGCATGCAGTGGGTGAGCCGCGCGGTGCCGAGGCGGATCTGGGTCAGACGCAGGCCGTCGCCGACCTCCATCAGACGGTTCTCGTCGGGGATCTCGAGCCCGTCGAAGACGATCTCGCAGTGGCCGCCATGTTCCTCGGGACCCATGATCGGGATACGGCGGACGATCTCCCAGCCGGGCTGGTCCTTGTGGAACAGGAAGGCCGAGAGGCCGCGGCGCGGGTCGTCGGAGGTTCGGGCGATCAGGATGAAGTGCTCGGCCCCGTCGGCGCCGGAGATGAACCACTTGCGGCCGTGGACACGCCAGCCGTCACCGTGGCGTTCCGCGCGGGTCAGCATCATCGAGGGATCGGAGCCGGAGCCCGGGGCGGGTTCGGTCATCGCGAAGGCGGAGCGCACCTTCCCGTCGATGATGGGTTGCAGCCAGCGAGCCTTCTGGGCCTCGGTCGCGACCTTCTCGAGCACGATCATGTTGCCGTCATCGGGAGCGGAAGCGTTGAAACAGGCGGGGCCGAAGATGGAGTAGTTCATTTCCTCGTAGAGCGCGGCCATCCCGACCACCGGCAAACCGAGCCCGCCGCGGGCCCGGGGCATCTGCGGCGCCCAGAGCCCGGCGTCGCGGACCTTGTCGCGCAGGGAGGCGAGCACGGCCTCGGAGATGTTCTCGTGGTCGTCGCGGGCGCCGGGGTCGGCTTCGACGGGCAGGATATGCTCGCGAACGAAGGCGCGGACCTTGTCGCGGGTCTCCGCGATCTCGGGGGAAAGGGAAAAATCCATGGGGAGAACCTTCAGAGCGAGTTGATGCTGTGGCCGCCATCGACCGGGATCACGGTGCCGGTCATGAAGGCGGAGGCGTCGGAGGCGAGGAGCAGAAGCGGGCCGTCGAGGTCACGCGCCTGCCCGAGCCGGCGCTGGGGCACGCGACGGATGAGGGCCTGTCCGGGCTCGGATGCGAAGAACGCGCGGTTGATGCCGGTCTCGATATAACCCGGGGCGATCGCATTCACACGGATGCCGTGGCGGGCCCATTCGAGCGCCAGGGCCCGGGTGAGGTGGATAAGCCCGGCCTTGGCGGCGGCGTAGGCCGGCACCTGCTGGGAGACCCGCAGGCCGAGGATCGAGGCGATGTTGATGATGCCGCCGCCTTGGCCGGTGTCGCGCATCCGGCGGCCCGCGGACTGGGCGACGCGCCAGGCACCGGTCAAGTTGGTGTCGAGGACGCGGGACCAGTCCTCGCCGGTCACGTCGAATGCCGGAGCCGTGACGGCGATGCCGGCATTGTTGACGACGATGCCGACGGGGCCGAGCGCGGCCGACGCCGTGTCGAAGGCCGCCTCTATGGAGGCGGTGTCCTGAACGTCGAGCGCCACGACGGTGCCAGCGCCGCCCGCCGCCTCGATCTCGGCGAGAGCGGCCTCACCCTGTTCGAGACGCCGCCCGGCGAGCGCGACGCGGACCCCGGCACGGGCGAGCGTCCGCGCGATATCGCGGCCCAGACCGCTGAAGGCGCCGGTGACGAGCGCGGTCCGGCCCCGGAGATCGGGGAAGATCGCCGCCTGACCGGCCTGGTCGGTGAGAGTTCCGTCCATTGTTTCCATCCCTTGTCTGGGGCGCATCCCGGCCCCGGTGACGTGACATCTGGAGGAAGCGCCGCGAGTTGGCCCCTATCCAAGGGTTGGGTCCGTGGAAACAGGGCGATCAGATCAGGCCAAGCTGGCGGGCGCGGTGGACGGCCGCGGTGCGGCCATTGACTTCGAGCTTCTGGTAGATGTTGTGGACGTGCCATTTCGTGGTGCCAACCGAGATGCCGAAGGCCTCGGCGATCTCGCGGTTCCGACGACCCTCGGCCAGCAGGCGGAGAACGCCATTCTCGGCGTCCGTCAGAAGATCCTCCGCGGTCGCGTCGGCGGTGGCGGCGGCGGGCGCGTCGATGCCGCGAAGGCCGCGCAGGAACCCGCGGGCGTGAGGTGAGGTCTCGGCGATCGCCTCGAGCAGCGCGATCGCCTCCCGCCCCTCGTCGAGCAGCGGGCGGATGAAGCCCGCCGGAACCGCCAGCGCCGCGGCCTCGGCCATCAGGCGGGCCGCGCGCCCCGGGTCGCCGCGCGTGGCGGCGACCCGGGCGCGCAGCGCGAGCGGCTCGATCAGCGCGCCCAGGCCACCGTCCTGGCGGGACGCCTGTTCCAGCTCGCCGAGGATGGCGTCGGCGGCCTGGGCACGGCCTTCGGCGAGGAGCAGCCGGGCTTCGACCAGGCGCTCGCGGCTTGTCGGCGGGACGGATTCGGCGGAACGGCCGACAAGGCGGCGAGCCGCGGCCGGATCTCCGTCGCGCACCGCGAAGTCGGCGGCGGTCACGTCGATCTGCCGGCGGTGGCGCGGACTTTCGAGGTGCTCGGCGATCTCGCGGGCGGAGGCGAGGAAATCCAGCGCGGCGGCGCCGTCGCCCTGGGCATGCACGATGCGCGCGAGCTGGCGTTGGCCGAGGCAGACATAGACGGACTGGCCCAGGGCTTTGGCGAGCGCGATCCCCTGCTCGGTCTCGGCGCGCGCGCGGGCGAGCGCGTTCGCGTCGTAGAGGAACTGGCCGAGGCGGATGCGCAGCAGACCGGCGGCGGCGCCCGCGCGGTCGCCGGCGGCGGCATCCTCCCGCAACGCCGCCTCGGCGAGCTTGCTGGCCTCGCGGAGATCGCCTCTCGCGTGGTGGAGGAGGGCGAGATCGCCCGTCGCCTCCAGCCGGACCATCGGGTTGCCGAGGGCGTCGGCGAGCTTCGCCGCTTCGCGGAGCGTCTCCATCGCCGGCTTGCGCGCGCCGGAGAGGCGCTGCGCGGTGCCGAGAAGATACCGCGACAGGGGGCGATAGTAGGAGGCGGAGCCCTCGAGCCGGTCGTACGCGGCGCGGGCGAGGGTCTCGGCGTCGGCGAGCCGGCCGCGGTTGATCGCCAGGAAGGCACGAAACGCGAGAAGCGGGCCGGAGGCCGCCGTGTCCGTGGCGGTATCGAGGTCCGCGAAGGTCTCCGCCGCGCCGACGCGGCCGCGCATGTAGAGGAGCCAGGCCTTGTAGCCGGCGAGGTCGGACTCGCCGCGGACGAGCGCGTCGGGGAGCAGGTCGAGCCAGCTCAGGATGGCGGCGAACTCGCCGGCGGAGAGGGCGCCGTCGACATGGTCCCGGACGAGCGCGGCGGCTCTGTCCGCGTCGCCGGCCAAGGCTGCGTGACGGATCGCCTCGCCCGGGGGGCCGTTCGCGGCGAACCAGTCGGCGGCCCGGCGATGGAGACGCGGTCGCTCGGTGGCGGGAAGGCGGCTCAGCAGAAAATCGCGGAAGAGGTCATGGTAGCGGAACCAGGCGTCGCGGTCATCGAGGTTGACGAGGAACAGCCCCGCGCGGCGCAGGCGGTCGATCATCGCCTGGCTATCATCGCGCTCGAGGAGCGCGTCGCACAGGGAAAAGGAGAAGCGGTCGAGCAGCGCCGTCGCGCTCAGGAAGTGGCGGATATCGGGACTCTGGCTCTCGAAGACTTCCCCCGCGAGATAGCCGGCGACGAAGCGGTGCTGGCCATCGAAGGCGACGAGGCTGGCGGCGTCGGCCGGGTGGTCGCGGTCTCGCAGCCAGAGAGCGGCCATCTGGAGACCGGCGACCCAGCCCTCGGCGCGGGCCTCGAGCGCGCGGGCTCCGCGGGTGTCAATCGGAGCGGCCATGGTCTCGATGAGGAAGGTCTCGCCCTCGTCGGCGGTGAAGCGCAGGTCAGCCGGTCCGATCTCGGTCAGCCGACCGGCGACGCGCCAACGCGCGAGCGGCAGGTCGGGCTTGGCGCGCCCGACGATCACCGCGTCCAGTCCGGGCGGCAGATGCTCGAGGGCATAGGCGAGGAGAGCCCGGGTCTCCGCCGTGGTCACATGGTGATGATCCTCGAAGAGGAAGGTCCAGCGGCCGCCGGCCTCCGCCAGCTCGTTCAGCATCGAGACGAGGATGGTGCGCGCCTCGACCGCAGGAACCTGACGGAGCAGCCAGGCCGCGGTCGCGCAGCGGTCGGGCTCGACGGCGCGGATCCCCTCGATCCATTGACCCAGAAACGTGAGGGGATCGTCGCTGTCCTCTTCCAAGGCCAGCCAGGCGACGCGTGCGACGGTACCGGTCGCCGCGAGCCAGCCGGCGAGGAGCGTGGTCTTGCCGAAGCCCGCGGGGGCGGCGACGACGGTGACCTGCCGGCGGGCGTCGAGGGCGGCGTAGAGGCGCTGGCGCGGCAGGTGGCGCGCCGGCGGTACCGGCACGCCGACACGGGCTCTGGCGAACTCGCGCCGGAGCGCGTCGGCTGAGCGCGGTCGCTCGGTCGCGGGCATGGTTCCTCTCCGCCCCGGGTCTGCTCTTGGCTCGGGGGCGAGCATGACCGCGTCCCCGCGACTTGTCGAGCCAGCGGGCCGGATGAGCGCCTCCATCCTTTCGCAAGGGCGGCGGGAGGCGGCCGTCGCCTATCTGGGCGACGGAGATGAAACGGGAGCGCGACATGGGACGGCTTGGACAGGGGACAGGCTGGCTGGCGCATCTGGTCGGGCGCGAGATGACCACCGCCTCAGAGACATCTCTTCATGCTGACGAGCGCCGAGGAGGCCGCCCGGCATCCGCGCGGCTTTCTCGACGAGCCTACCCTTTGATCGGCGACCGCGCCCGGCCCCGCGCCGTACCAGCATCACAACGACGACGCACCCCACGGGAGGACCGACATGACCGCAAGCCTCATTCATCACACGCCGTCCGCCTATCGCTGCCCGCTCCTGATCCGGCGGCTTCTCGAATCGGGCGTGCGCCGGGCACCGGAGCAGGAGATCGTCTACGCGGGGCACCGGCGGCTGACCTACCTGGAGCTGGAGAAGCGCGTCGCACGGCTCGCGGGCGGCCTGACGGCGCTCGGCATCGCGCCAGGCGACACGGTGGCTGTTCTGGACTGGGACAGCAACCGCTACCTCGAGTGCTTCTTCGGGGTGCCGATGATGGGCGCGGTGCTGCATACCATCAACATCCGGCTCTCGCCCGAGCAGATCCTCTACACGATCAACCACGCCAAGGACGACGCGATCCTCGTCAACGCCGAGTTCCTTCCGGTGCTCGAGTCGATATGGGATCGGGTGGAGGGAAATCCGACGCTCGTCCTGCTCGACGACGGCGACATGCCGACCGATACGACGTTGCCCATCGTGACCGAGTACGAGGCGATGCTCGCAGCCGCGGCGGAGGGTTTCGACTTCCCCGAGCTCGACGAGAACACCCGCGCCACGACCTTCTACACGACCGGCACCACCGGACTGCCGAAGGGCGTCTACTTCAGTCACCGCCAGCTCGTGATCCACACGCTGAGCGTCGCCGGCGAGTTCGGCGGCGTCGGCCACGGCCGGTTCAATCCGACCGACGTCTACATGCCGATCACCCCGATGTTCCACGTCCATGCCTGGGGCTTTCCCTACATCGCCACGATGATCGGCGCGAAACAGGTCTATCCCGGCAAGCTCGCCCCCGACACGCTGCTCGAGCTGATCGACCGCGAGAAGGTGACGTTCTCGCACTGTGTCCCGACGATCCTGCGCATGGTGATGTCGCATCCGAAGGCCGCGGAGGTGGATCTCCGGGGCTGGAAGGTCATCATCGGCGGCGCCGCCCTGCCACGGGCACTCTGCCGGGAGGCGCTGGAACGGGGGATCGACCCGTTCACCGGCTATGGCATGTCCGAGACCTGCCCGATCATCGCGGTCGCGCATCTGAAGCCCGAATGGGAAGGTCTCGGCATCGACGAGCAGGTCGAGATCCGTTGCCGCACCGGCCGGCCGATCCGCAACATGGAACTCCGCATCGTCGACGAGGAGATGCGCGACGTGCCCCATGACGGGGTGGCGCAGGGGGAAATCGTGGTCCGCGCGCCCTGGCTGACCCAGGGCTACCTCAACGACCCGGAGGGGTCCGAACGGCTCTGGGCCGGCGGATGGCTCCACACCGGCGATATCGCGGTGATCGGCGAGGACGGCTACGTTCGGATCACCGACCGCCTCAAGGACGTGATCAAGACCGGCGGCGAATGGGTCTCCTCGATCGAACTCGAGGACCTGATCCTGAAGGTGCCCGGCATCTCCGAGGTGGCGGTGATCGGCGTTCCGGATCCGAAATGGACCGAACGGCCCATGGCGGTGATCTCGATCCGCGACGGCGTGGAACTGGACGAGGACGTGGTCCGCGAGACGTTGCGGGACTTCGCCGCGCGGGGCCTCATCTCGCGCTTCGCGGTGCCGGATCGCGTCGTGATCGTCGAGGAACTCCCTAAGACGAGCGTCGGCAAGCTCGACAAGAAGCGGCTGCGGCGGATGTTCCTCTGAACCGCGAGGGTCCGCCCCCGAACTGAACTCCCCCACGTCACGCTCCTCCTTCCCGGGCGCCGACCACATCGGCTCGCTCCGCTCACCCGCGCCCATGCCCTGCCTCCGATCACGGCGAGGGCCGTGGCCCGGCCTTGTTCCGAAGAAACGACATCCAACAACATGAGGAAATCCCGATGACCAACGACCAATACGAACGCGTCGGCCGCGATCCGGAATTTGTCCGGATCGCGGCGGCGCGCGGCCGCCTTGCCTGGCTGCTCTTCGCCGTCACGATGGCGATCTTCCTGTTTCTGCTGGTCCTCGTCGCATTCTTCCCGGGCGTGCTCGCCACGCCGCTGGGTGCCGGACGCGTGACCACCGTGGCCTGGCCCCTCGGAGCGGCCGCGATCGTGATCCCCTGGCTCTGCACGGTCGTCTATGTCCGCCGCGCCAATGCCGATGGCGTCGCGATGAACAACGTCGTCCGGAGGGTGCTCGCATGACCGGCCGCCGTATCCTCCCGGCCGCGCTCGCGGCGCTTCCCGCCCCCGCCTTCGCCGAGGCCATCGCGGGCGGCACAAGGCAGCCGCTGAACCTGACCGCGATCGCGATCTTTCTCGCCTTCGTGGTCGCAACCCTCGGCATCACCAGATGGGCGGCCGCGAGAAGCCGCTCGGCGTCGGACTTCCTGACCGCCGGCGGCGGCATCTCGGGTTTCCAGAACGGGCTCGCGGTCGCCGGCGACTACATGTCGGCCTCGACGCTGCTCGGGGTGACGAGCCTGATCTTCCTCCGCGGATACGACGGTTTCGTCTACGCGATCGCCTTCTTCATCGGCTGGCCCGTGCTCCTGTTCCTGATGGCCGAGCGCCTGCGAAATCTCGGCCGCTTCACCTTCGCCGACATCGTCTCGTACCGGCTCGACCCGCGTGCCATGCGCATCCTGTCCGCGACCGGCGGGCTGATCGTGGTCTTCTTCTACCTGATCGTGCAGATGGTCGGCGCGGGTGAACTGATCCAGCTTCTGTTCGGGCTCGACTACAACTACGCCGTGGTTATCGTCGGCATCCTGATGACGGTCTATGTCGCCTTCGGCGGCATGATCGCGACGACCTGGGTGCAGATCATCAAGGCCACCCTCCTCCTCGCCGGCGGTACCCTGCTCGCCGCGCTCGCCTGGTCGCATTTCGGCTTCAGCTTCGAGCGCCTCGCCGCGGCCGCCGTCGCCACGCACAAGGACGGCGCGGCGATCATGGCACCCGGGACATTGATGAAGGACCCGATCTCGGCGATCTCGCTCGCACTCGGCGCCTGTTTCGGGCTGCTCGGAATGCCGCATATCCTGATGCGGTTCTTCACGGTCCCCGACGCGGTCGAGGCCCGAAAGAGCGCCGTCTACGCGGCGGGATTCGTCGGCTACTTCTTCCTGCTCGTCTGCATCCTCGGCTTCGCCGGAATCGCCATCGTCGGAACCGACCCGGCCTTCTTCGAGGGCGGCGATCTCGCCGGCAAGCTCCTCGGTGGCGACAACATGGTGGCGCTGCATCTCGCGAACGCCGTCGGCGGCGACCTCCTGCTCGGCTTCCTCTCGGCGGTCGCCTTCGCCACGATCCTCGCGGTCGTGTCGGGCCTCGCACTCGCCGGCGCGGCGGCGGTCAGTCACGACCTCTACAGCAACGTGATCAAGCGCGGCGAGGCATCGGAAGCGTCGGAGATCCGTGTGACGAAGCTCGCGACCGTGGGCATCGGAATCGTCGCGGTGATCCTCGGCATCCTGTTCAAGGGCCAGAACCTGGCCTTTCTCGTCGCGCTCGCCTTCGGCATCGCCGCGTCGTCGAACTTCCCGGTGCTGATACTCTCGATGTACTGGAAGGGTCTCACCACCCGAGGCGCGGTGGCTGGCGGCCTGTCCGGCCTTGTCTCCGCGGTGACACTCGTCGTCCTCGGACCGGCGGTATGGCAGACCGTGCTTGGGCACGACACGGCGATCTTCCCCTGGGACAATCCGGCGCTCTTCTCCATGCCAACGGCCTTCCTGGTCGCCTATGTGGTATCGAAGCTCGACCATGGCCCCCGGGCGAAAGCCGAAGCCGAGGCTTTCGACCAGCAGTACGTCCGCGCCCAGACTGGTCTCGACGCCGCCGCCGCCGTCGCCCACTGATCGTGCCGGTGACGTCCGGAACGAGGTGTCGCCGGCATGGCCGATGGTTCGGCGACACCTCGTGGCGGGGATGGCCATCGGGGCGGCGGTCATGGCGGAGTTGGAAGGGCGCAAGTGGCCTCGCGCTCTTCCTTGGGCCGCCGGCGGATCGCTCTGGTTCGTTCGTGGTCTTGATTGCCACTCCGATTGACATCATGTTCGTCAATCGGAGTGGAGGCGTGGATGAGCCTTGAGAGTTTCGCTGAAGGTGGACAGTTCGCCCCCGGCCGGATCGCCGAGGCGCTGCGCACGACCATGGACGAAGTCGCGCGGACCGTGGGTCTCGGCCGGGACGCCGTGATGCGGCCGGATCGGGTTGCGAGCCCCAGAACGCAGAAGCGGCTGCGCGAGATGGTCGAGATCCTGAACCGGGTCGAACCCCGCTTCGGCTCGGCCCTGATCGCCTATGCCTGGTTCCGGTCCGAGCCCCTCGCGGGATTCGACGGCCTGACCGCGATGCAGCTCGTGCGCGATGGCCGGGCGTCGGAGGTCATGGACTATATCGACGCGGTCGACGCTGGCGTGCACGCCTGATCCGCATGCGCTTCGAAGGCCTCCTCTATCGCGCCCTCAATCCGGTATGGGCGCGCGATCCGCTGTCGGGCGAGGGTGCCCGGCGGCATGGCGGGCGCTTCAATCCGAAAGGCATGCCGGCGCTCTACACGTCCTTGTCGATCATGACCGCGATCCGGGAGGCCAACCAGATCGGAACGCTGCAACCCACGACGCTCGTCGCCTATCGTGGCGACCTGGAACCGGTATTCGATGCGACGAACCTGGATGCGGCGCGGGAGTATGGGTTTGGCCCCGCGGATCTTGGCGGGGATGGCTGGCGCGTCAGGATGCGGGACGATGGCAAGGCGCCGACGCAGCTTCTCGCCGAGCGTCTGATCGCCGCCGGATATGTCGGCCTGCGGGTCCGAAGCTTCGCCAGGGGAGCGGGGGATGCCGATCTGAATCTGGTGCTCTGGCGATGGAGCGACGCCGCGCCGGCGCGTCTGGTCCTCGTCGATGACGAACGGCGCCTCGGATGAGGCGCGGAGATGATTGACGGGAGACCGGTCGAAGAACCCGGATCGGCGCTCCGGATCACCCCGGACATTCCGCGCGCGGATCACCTCGTGGGAAAAGCTGAGGTTCGCGAGGCGATCGCGAGCGGCGGTGAATTCACCACGCGGCTCCACCCGCGGGGCATGTGCTACGCCTCCGCCTCCCCGCGCGGGAGCCAGGGACGGAGGCTCCCTTGGCCGGCGGGCGACCTATGGTCCCGGAGCGGTTCGGGCCGGGTTGCTCGGGCTCCGCGTCGGCGCCTCGAGGTTCCGGGCGGCGCTTTCGATCAGCGCCACCGCCCGGGCGGCGTCTCCGAGTTCGCGGGCGAGGAGCAGCGCCGCCTTGGCGAGAAACTTCTCGGCCTCCGGGCCGGCGGCGTCCACCCCGAGCGCCAGCGCCTCATAGATCGTTTCGACATCACGCGCGGTCATCATCTCAAGCCTCCGCATCTCAGGCCTCCACGGTCACGGGACGAAAGGTGAGGAGGGCCAGGGCTTCCGCCACCGCCCCGGCGCTGGCATCGGTCCAGCGCGCCGCCACATGGCGGTCGGGCCGGACGAGCCAGGCCGCGCGCGGCCCCGCGGCGAGCACCGCGGCCGCCTCGGACCCGGGCGGGAGGCAAACGACCGCCGGCGCGTCCGGCAGATCCCGGACCGCCGCGGCCAGCGCCTCGTCGAAGCAGACGAGCGCGAAGCCGGTGCCCAGCCGGTCGGACAGATGGCCGCCCGCGACCCGCGCGTCGGGGAGCGCGGCGCCAACACCGACATCGACACCGACATTGACACCGGCGCCGCCCGCATGGCCCGGATCATCCGGCAGCACCGCCGGGCTGTCGGCATAGGTGAAGGGCGTCATCTGCCGCGGATTGGCGAGTTGCCCGGCGAAGGGATGGTCGAGCGCGAGCGACAGCGCCGCGTCGCGCATCAGCGCCCAGCCGCGGGTCGGCGGCGTCATGAAGCGGGCGCTCTTCGAGGCATTGGCGAAGACATCGAGCGTCGCGCCGCGCCGCTCGGGGGTGTAGCTGTCGAGGAGCGCCTCGCCGGCCCGGCCGTTCAGCACCCAGGCCAGTTTCCAGCCGATGTTCTGGGCGTCGGCCAGACCGTTGTTGAGGCCGCGCACCCCGAAGATCGGCACGATATGGGCGCTGTCGCCGATGAAGAACACCCGGCCGTGGCGGTAGTCGTCGAGAAGAAGGGTGTTGGCCGAATAGACGCTCCACCATTCGAGCTCCCAGTCGCCGGTCTCGCCGAGGTCGGAGAGCACGGCGGCGACACTCGCCCGGACGCTCTCCTCCCTCAGCGCCTCCGCCTCGTCCTCGCCATCGGCGAGCTGGTAGTCGATGCGCCAGATGTCGTCGGGCTGGCGATGCACGAGCACCGTGCCGCCAGGCCGGCAGGCCGGATCGAAGAGCGCCCGGCGGATCGTCGGGTAGTCATGGGCCATGCGGATGTCGGCGATGACATAGCGGCCCTCATAGTTCTCACCCTTCAGCCGCAGGCCCTTCATCCGCCGGATCGGACTGCGGGCGCCGTCGGCGGCGAGCAGCCAGTCGGCGCGGAAGGTGTAGGTCTCCCGCGGGTCGCGGACGGTCAGCGTGACGCCGTCGTCGGCCTCGGCGATGCCGGTGACCTCGCTCCGCCAGCGCGTCTCGATCAGGGGCTCGCGCGTGATCGCCTCCCACAGATACTGCTCGATGTACTGCTGCTGGAGGTTGTACATCGGCCGGTACTTCTCGGACGGGCTGTCCGGCATCGCGAATTCGAGGATCTGGGTGCCGCGGTAGAAGCTGCGGCCCGTCGTCCAGCCGAGAGCCTTGTCGAGGAAGGGCGCGACGGCGCCGACGCTCTCGAGGATGTGGAAGCTCGAGCGGGCGATGCAGATCGCCCGGCTGCCGTCGTTGAAGCTGTCCTTGTTGTCGAGGAGCACCGAGGCCACCCCCTCGCGGGCGAGGGTGAGCGCGGCGACCATGCCGACCGGCCCGGCGCCGACGATGGCGACCCGGGCGGGCGCGGTCAGCCGTCTTCGCGCGGCACCCGCGGGCGCGTCGAAACGCGGATAGCTGAAGTAGAGGGAGTCGTTCGCAGCGCGGCCTTCGGGTCGCATTCCCGGTTCCTCCGGTTGTGGCTCTCGGTTGACACAAGGTTTACCGCGGTCGTGCCTTCCCGTATGTCCCCCGCAATGGTGGACAGGATCTTCTGGCGCGAGGCGCGATGTCGCTGGCCGGCTATGCCCTGATCGAGGCCTGCCTCGCGGCCGGGGACCGCGAGACCTTCGCCGCGCGCTTCCTCGAACTCGCCGAATGGATCCGCGCCGATCAGCTCATGGTCTTCGACTTCGCGGGAGAGGCGCCCGCCTGCCTGCTCTCGCGCAACTTCGGCCAGCGCCGGCTCGGCGGCCTCCTGGCCGCGCGCTACGTCGAGGACGGGTATCGCCACGATCCGCTGCCGCCGATCCTCGCCGCCGTGCCCGAGGGCGAGATCCGGCTTTGCCGCATGGCGGACTTCGAGCAGGCCATGGCGGCGGACTATCGGGCGGTCTTCTTCGATCGCCCCGGCCTCGCCGGCAAGACCGCGCTCCTCGCCGCCGGACGCCAGCGTCGGCTCATGATCAATTTCTACCATGTCCACCCCCCGGAAGCCGAGGACGACGACCTCCTCCGCCTCGCCGCCCGCCTCCTGCTCATCCATTTCGACGCGCCGGGCGATTCCGGCTATCCCGCGCCGCTGACCGCTCTCAGCGAGCGCGAGCGCGCCGTCTGCCTCGGCATCCTCGGCGGCCAGAAGGCCGAGGTGATCGCGGGAAACCTCGGTGTCTCGCCAGCCACCGTCGTCACCTACCGCCGGCGTGCCTATGAGAAACTCGGCATCAACGCCCGCGCCGAGCTCTTCGCCATCTGCCAGCCGACGTGACATGAGACCCGGCCGGTCGCCGGGTCCCGAGTCGGCGCATGGGTGAAGACCTCATGGAGTTTCGCCCGCCCCGGCCGGGAATGGCCTGCCAGCGATCCCGCCCCGCTTCGACGGCGGCCTGTCCCACATTCCGGGGGACATACGGCGAGGCCGCGGTCGCGGTAGATCTCCGCGTCGATCCACAGCGAAAACCGGAGGAAACCCGATGCCGAACGGCCACCGAGCGCGACTCTGGACGCGCGTCGTCCTGACCCTGCTGCTCTTCGCCCCCGCGCCGATCGTCGCGGCGCGACCCTCGCTCGCGCCCTGGCTCGCCGATGACTGGGCCGGCCTTCCCGCCGCGTCCTGGACAGGCACAGCCTATCTCCTGCTCTTCGTCGGCCTGACCATGAGCTTCGCGCGCGTGGCCCGCGAGGCCGCCGCCGGAACGGAGGACTGAGCCGTGAGCGTCAGCATCATCGCCTTCCTCGCGACCATCGTCGTCACCCTCGCCATCACCGTCTGGGCGGCGCGGCGCATCACCGGCAAGGGCTCGCTCTACAATGCCGGCGGCGAGATCACCGGCACCCAGAACGGCCTCGCCATCTCGGGGGACTTCCTGTCGGCGACCACGCTCCTCGGCACCACCGCGCTCTTCTATACGACCGGGACCGACACGCTCATCTACTGGCTCGCGCCCCTGGCGGGTTTCGGCCTCATGCTGCTTCTCATCGCCGGGCCATTGCGGCGGCTCGGGCAGTATACCCTCGGCGACGTCATGGTGGCGAAGCTCGGCGACGAGCGGCTCAGGGTCTTCGCCGGCGGTAGCGCCGTCGTCATCGCGCTCATCTACCTGATCGCGCAGATGGTCGGGGCCGGCGCGCTGATCTCGGTCCTCTTCGGCCTCTCCTTCACCACCGCGGTCATCACCGTGGGCTTCCTCGTCGCCCTCTACGTCGCCTTCGGCGGCATGCTCGCCGCCACCTGGGTGCAGATCGTCAAGGCGGTGCTGCTCGTCGCCGCCGTGCTTCTCATCTCCTTCCTGGCGATCAAGGGCACCGGCGGGCTGAGCGGGCTCTATGCCCGGGTCGCCGAGGTGCATCCGGCCGGCACGCGGATCTTCGCCGCCGGCGGCTTCGAGATGGACCTCTTCTCGGTCGCCTCGCTCTCGGCCGGCTTCATGCTCGGGATGATGGGCCTGCCGCATCTCCTGATCCGGCTCTTCACCGTGCCGAACGAGGTCGAAGCGCGAAAGTCGATCGTGGTCGCGGTCGGGATCATCGGCGGCGTCTTCGCCCTGCTCTTCCTCGTCGTCGGCCCGGCGGCCATCGCCTATGTGCTGCCCGACCCCGCGTTCCTCACCGCGGAGGGCAAGCTGATCGGCGGCGGCAACATGGCGGTGCTGCATCTCTCCAGCGCGCTCGGCGGCGCCCCGTTCTTCGGCGTGATGGCCGGCATCGCCTTCGCGACGATCCTGGCGGTGGTCGCCGGCCTGACGATCTCGGCGGCCTCGGCCACGTCGCACGACCTCGCGACCTTCGCGCTCCGTGGCCGCGAGATGACCGACAAGGCCGAGACGCGGATATTCCGCCTGGCGACGCTCGCGGTGGCGGCCATCTCGGTGCTGCTCGCCATCGCCTTCCAGGCCGAGAACGTCGCCTTCCTCGCGGCGCTCGCCTTCGCGGTGGCCGCGAGCACCAACTTCCCGGTGCTGATCCTCGCACTCTACTGGCGGGGCACGACCGCGGTCGGCGCCATGGCCGGCGGTTTCGCCGGGCTCGTCGCCTCGGTGGCGCTGATCGTCCTCGGGCCGTCGGTCTGGGTGAAGATCCTCGGCCATGCCGCGCCGGTCTTCCCCTCCGACTATCCGACGCTGGTGACCGCCCCGCTCGCCTTCCTGGTCGCCATCGCGGTGTCGCTTACCACCCGCGATCCCCTCGCGACGACGAGCTAGCCCAACCCCGCCCTCCCCTCCCCCCGTGCCGGGTCCTCCTGCTTGACGGGCAGGAGGATCTTCGCCCTCGCATGTCCCGCTGAGGATCGAGACCCGCCGGCGGTGGCAGCCCTGCCGGGCCGGGCCGGCTCAACCTGTTCCCGGGCCGGGCTTCGAGGTGCCGTTGTGCTGGCGATAGGTGGAGGGGGTGAGGTCGAAGGCCTGCTTGAAGAGTCGGGAGAACTGTGCCTGGTCGGAGAACCCGAAGCGGTAGGCGATCTCCGAAATGGCGGTCATGCCAGGCACGCACAGCGCATCGCGGGCGGCGACAAGCCTCGCCTCGCGGATCTGCCGTGCGACCGTGGTGTTCATCTCGCGATAAAGGGCGTGGAGGTAGCGGGTCGAGATCCCGCAGGCCGCGGCGAGCAGGCCGGGCGACAGGTCGGGATTCGCGAGATTGGTCCGGATGAAGCCTTCCGCGCGCCGGAGATGGGCCGCCCGCACCGCCGAGATCGAGCTGGACGCCGCGCGCGGGTCGTTCGCGATGGTAAGCCCCAGAAGCTCGAGCAGCTGACGGCCGATGACGGTCCGGACCACATCATCGGTGGTCGCCGCGTCGGCAAGCGCCTGGCCGAGCATCGTTGCGAAGAGCCGGCCAACTCCCCCGCTCGCGTCGAACTCGTGTTGCGCGACGCGATCTGGCGGGCCGATCCGTTCCGCGAGCGCCCGGGCGCCGACCTTCATGACCAGGAGGTCGTTCGGCGCATCATACTGGAAGAGGTACGGCTCGTGGCCGCGCTCGAGCAGGAAGGCGCCAGGCAGGCAGCGAACCGTATGGCCGAGCTGGCTGAATTCGACCGGCGAGACGATCGGAACCGTGATCAGATATTCCTCGTCGCTGGTCGCGACGATGTGGCGTGGTTCCCGCCGGTAGCTGACCGGCGCCGATCGCAGTCGCGACAGCGATAGCTCACCGAGCGCCGCCTGCGAAAGATCGCCGCTGAACTCCGCCGGTTCCGTAATGTCGATAGTCAGAGGAAAATAGGCGTTCGTGACCCTGCGCCGCCACTCCTCGGCCTTCTCCATCGGCCAACGATCCGGCGCCTCCTCGCGCAAGCTCCGCTCCCCGCCAACGACCCTTCCCGCGGCAATCTAGCAAGGCCGTCGGGAACGCGCAACGAACCCCTCGTTTGTGCGCTGGCCGCACAACGATCGTGCGCCCATCGACAAGACGGACGGCCATGCGATCGGGCATTCTGCCTGCCAGCAACCGGGGCTGGGCACTCCGCGAGGGCACCTCGAATTCGGGTTCTCCCCGTGCCCGCCCGGCAATCCTGAAAACACGTGAAGAAGGAGGAGACGCAGAATGGCTGCCAAGAACGTCGATCCGATCACCCTGACGGTGGTTCGAGGCGTGCTGGAGACGACCCAGCGCGAGATGACACTGACGCTCGAGAAAACCGCGCGATCGAGCGTGTTCAACCTCGCGCACGATTATTCGACGGCGCTCTTCAACCACACGCCCGAGATGATCCTGCAGGGCCAGGACATCCCGATCCACCTCGGCTCGCTCATCCCGGCGATGAAGGCGGTGGCCGGCTTCTTCGAGGGCGACATCAACGAGGGCGACCTCATCCTCCACAACGACCCCGACTACGCCGGCAGCCACATCATCGACACCTGCATGTACTACCCCGTCTTCTACAAGGGGGAGCTGGTGTTCTGGACCGTCTGCAAGGGGCACCTGACCGACATCGGCGGCCCGGTGCCGGCGGGCTACAACCCCGAGGCGAAGGAGATCTACGCCGAGGGACTTCGCATCCCGCCGGTGAAGATCTGGGAGAAGGGCAAGCCGCGCAAGGACGTGATGAACCTCCTGCTCACCAACATGCGCGCGCGCCGCGACCAGGAGGGCGATTTCAACGCCCTTGTCGGCGCCTGCCACGTCGGCGCCCGCAACCTGATCGCGCTCCTCGACAAGTACGGCCTGGAAACGGTTCAGGACTGCATCGAGACGCTGCTCGACATGGCCGACAGGCACATGCGCAAGCTGATCGCCAAGGTGCCGGACGGCAGCTACTCCGGGACCGCGATCCTCGAGGACGCCGGCCATGGCTTCGGCGACTTCGAGATCTCCGCCCGGGTGACGATCAAGGGCGAGACCTGCCATATCGCGATCTCGTCGCCGCCGCAGGTGCCCTACTTCATCAACTCCTACGAGGGCAATTCGTACTCGGGCGTCTATCTCGGGCTGATGATGTTCGCCCAGTTGCCGCCGCCCTACAACGAGGGTCTCTACCGCTGCGTGACGGTGGACATGGGGCCGAAGGGCACGCTCTGCAACGCGCGCGAGCCGGCCCCGCACATGAACTGCACCACCACGCCGATGGAGACCCTGACCGACGCCGTGCGTCTCGCCTTCGAGCAGGCGTCGCCGGACAACGTCTCGGCGAGCTGGGGTCATGCCAACGGCTGCAACATCGCCGGCTGGGACAAGCGGCACGACGAGGAGTACGTGACCATGGTGCTCGCCTCGATCATCTCGGGCGCCGGCGCCACCAACGGCCAGGACGGCTGGCATGTCCGCGGACCGGAGTGCTGTTTCGGTGCGCTGACCTCGGGCGACATCGAGATGCTCGAGCATTCCTACCCGATCATCATCCACCGGTACTCGATGATGGAGGACTCGGGCGGCGCGGGCAAATTCCGCGGCGGCTCCGGCGCCTGCTGGGAGGTCGAGCCGCTCGACGCGCCGATGACGCTGGTGACGTTCGGCGAGGGCCGGCGTATCCCGGCCATGGGCGCGGCGGGCGCGCGCTCAAACCTGATCGGGCCGAAGGTCGGGCGGCTCGAGATCACCCGCGGCGGCGAGACCACGATCGTCACCGAGAACGTGATCGAGACCATCCAGCCGGGTGAGCGCGCGGCGAACAAGAATCCCGGCGGCGGCGGCTTCGGCGATCCGTTCGAGCGCGACGTCGTCCGTGTGGTGGAGGATGTGCGCGACGGCCTCGTTTCGCTCGAAGGGGCCCGGGTCGACTACGGCGTGGTCATCACCGACCGCGAGACGCTGGTCGTCGACGAGGCCGCCACCGCCGCGGCGCGCGCCGCCGCCGCCGCCTGACAACGCCCGCAGAGGAGCACGAAACCATGGGTACGCAATATCGCCTGGGCATCGACGCCGGCGGCACGTTCACCGACTTCATCCTTTCCGAAGAGGGAGTTGGAGTCCGTATCTTCAAGACGCTCTCCACCCCGTCCGATCCCACCAAGGCCATCGAGAACGGGCTCGCGCTGATCACGGAGGAGACCGGGATCAGCGCGGAGGAGATCGTCTCGAATTCCGATCTCTGCATCAACGGCACCACCGTGGGGCTCAACGCGCTGATCACCCACACCGGCGCGAAGACGGGGCTCATCGCCACCCGCGGCCATGAGGACTCGATCGAGATCCGCCTCGGCCACAAGGAGGACGGCTTCCGCTACGATCCGCACTATCCGCCGGCGACGATGCTGGTGCCGCGCCATCTGCGGCGGGGCATCGACGAGCGGGTTCTGTCGAACGGCTCGGTCCGCACACCGCTGAACGAGGAGGACGTGCGCGCCGCCTGCCGGTACTTCCTGAAGGAGGGAGTCCAGTCGGTCGCGATCTCGTTCGTGTGGTCGGTGCTCCACCCCGGGCACGAGCGGCGCGCCGCCGAGATCGTGCGCGAGATGATGCCCGAGGTGAAGCTGACGGTGGGCTCGGACCTCTATCCGCAGGTGCGCGAGTACACCCGCACCTCGACCGCGATCGTCAACGCCTACCTCGCGCCGATCCTCGAGCGCTACGTCTCGGCGGTCGACGCCTACTTCCGCGAGCTCGGCTCGCGGCATCCGGTGCGCTACTTCCAGTCGAACGGCGGGCTCGCGCTCGGCAAGATGGTCGCGGAGCAGTCGGTTTACGCCATCAACTCCGGGCCGGCCTCGGCGCCGCAGGCCGCGCTCTATGTCGCGGAGCCCTGGGGCGAGAAGAACATCATCACCGTGGACATGGGGGGCACCTCGTTCGACATCACGCTGACCCGTGACGGCCAGGCCAACGTCAGCAAGAACATCGACTTCCTGCGTTACCGGATTGGAATCCCTATGGTACAGGTCGAGACCCTTGGCGCCGGCGGCGGGTCGATCGGCTGGATCGACTCGATGGGGCTGATGCAGATGGGGCCGCAGTCGGCCGGCTCCGAGCCCGGCCCGGCCTGCTACGGTCGCGGCGGCGAGAACCCGACGACGACCGACGCCAACGTCGTGCTCGGCTACCTCAGCCCGGCCGGCCTCGTCGGCGGCCGGCTGCCGCTCGACCGGACGAAGGCGGAGGCGGCGATCGCCTCCAAACTGGCCGAACCGCTCGGCATCGAGCTGCGCAAGGCGGCCTACGGCATGTTCACCGTGGTCAACAACAACATGGTCAACGCCATCCGCCGCGTCTCGGTGGAGCGCGGCTACGACCCGCGCGACTTCGTCCTGATGGGCGCCGGCGGGGCGACCGGCTCGCATATCACGGCCCTCGCGCGGGAGATGGGCATCCGCAAGGTGCTCTTCTCGAAGCTCGCCTCGGGGCTCTGCGCCTACGGCCAGATCCTGTCGGACGTGAAGTACAACTACATGGCCCCGGCCACGGTGCGCCTCGAGGGCGCGGAGGTGGCGGCGCGCCTCGACCGGCTCTTCAACGAACTCGAGGATCGCGGCCGCGCCGACCTGTCGGAGGACGGCTTCGGCGAGGAGCGGACCTCCATCCGCCGCCACCTCGACATGCGCTACGTCGGCCAGGTGCATGAGTGCACGGTCGAGATCGACATCTTCGAGGTGACGGAGGACTCCCTCGAGGCGATCAAGGCGGCGTTCCACGAACGGCACAGGCAGCTCTACACCTACGCCGAGCCGAACAGCGCCGTGGAGGTCGTCAACGTCGAGAGCGTCGTCACGGGCCACGTCGACAAGCCCGCCCAGATGAGCAGCCCCGCCGGGATCGGCGCCGCGTCCGCGATCCGGGAAAGACGCGACATGGTCTTCGCCGCCGATGGCGGCACCACGCTTACCCCGGTCTACGACGGGGCGAAGCTCGGCGCCGGTGACGAGCTCACTGGCCCCGCGGTGATCGAGGAGATCACGACCACCATCGTGATCGAGCCGGGCTGGACCGCCCACCTCCACGACTCCGGCGTCTACGTGATCACCGCCGATGCCGCGCCGGCGCCGAAGTCGGCCGTGGCCGAGGCAGCCATGGCCTGATCTCCCGCCCGGCGGCCGGGCCTCCGGAATACCCTGCCGGCGTGGTCGAACCCGGGGGAAGCTCTGGCTCGGAAACCGCGGCGGGAAGGAGGGCCTGGGTCCTCCAACCGCCCGGTCCCCGCCGGCGCCCGAATGGGTCGCTCGCGGCTGACGATAGCCCGGTGATCCGTGTACTCGGCGATGTTACCACCTTCTCTCGCTCCAGGGCGTGTCGAAGGAACCCCTTTCTCCAGAGCAGTTGGCTCGCGCGCGCTCCGCCGGAAATCCGGCGGGCGCTTTTCCGTTCGCGGGGCGCGCGCTCCGGGATCAGGCGCCGGACGCTTCGGCCGCGTCGAGTTCGGCGAGGATCTCCGCGGCATGTTCCCCGAGCCGGGGCGAGCGGCGCCGCAGATCCAGCGGCGCGTCGGACAGGACGATGGGCGTGCGCACGCCGGGGACGCCCTGCGGTGCGATCCGCATGCCGCGCAGCCGGACCTGCGGGTCGTCGAAGACGTCGGCGACGCTGTTGATCGGCCCGGCCGGAACGCCCTCGGCCTCCAGCGCTGCCAGGAGCGCGTCCCGTCGCCAGGAGANTGCCGCGCAGCCGGACCTGCGGGTCGTCGAAGACGTCGGCGACGCTGTTGATCGGCCCGGCCGGAACGCCCTCGGCCTCCAGCGCTGCCAGGAGCGCGTCCCGTCGCCAGGAGAGGATGGGGCCGGTCAGCGCGGCCACGAGCTCCGCGCGATTGGCGACGCGGACAGCGTTGGTGGTGAAACGCGGATCGCTTGCGAGCGATCCGCGGCCGAGCACGCGCGCCAGCCTGCCGAACTGGCCGTCGTTGCCGGCGGTGATGATGATGTATCCGTCCTCGACGGCGAAGACCTGATAGGGCGCGATGTTGGGATGGGCGTTGCCGAGGCGGCGCGGCGTGGCGTCGGACACGAGATAGTTCATCGCCTGGTTGGCGAGAACGCCGGTGATGCTGTCGAGCAGCGCCATGTCGACATGCTGGCCAACTCCCGTGCGCTCGCGCTGCCACAGCGCGGCCTGGATGCCGATCACGCCGTAAAGCCCGGTGAAGATGTCGACGAAGGCCACCCCGATCTTCTGTGGCGTACCGTCCGGCTCGCCGGTCAGGTCCATGATGCCGCCCATGCCCTGGATCATGAAATCGTATCCGGCCCGCTTCGCATACGGGCCGCTCTGCCCGAAGCCGGTGACCGAGCAATAGACAAGGCGGGGATTGATCTCGCGCAGGCTCGCGTAGTCGAGGCCGTATTTCGCCAGCCCCCCGACCTTGAAATTCTCTATCACGATGTCGGCCCGCCGCGCGAGGCGCCGCACCAGCTCGCGCCCCTCCTCGGTGCCGAAGTCGGCGGTGATCGAACGCTTGCCGCGGTTGCACGCGTGGAAATAGGCGGCGGAGCTTTCGCCCTCGACGTCGATGAACGGTGGCCCCCAGCCGCGGGTGTCGTCGCCCCGCGGGCTCTCGACCTTGATCACGTCCGCCCCGAGATCCGCGAGCGTCTGGCCGATCCAGGGGCCGGCGAGGATACGGGCGAGCTCGACGACCCTCAGCCCCGACAGGGGTGCCTCGGGCGGGCCGGATACGGGGGGTATGGCGGGCATGGGCGGTCTCCGGGAAAGGATTGCCCCGCGCGTGCCGACGCGGGGGCCGTTCGGTCGGCGCGCGCGCCTGGGCCGGTCAGAAGAACGCCTGCAGGCCCGTCTGCGCCCTCCCGAGGATCAGGGCGTGGACGTCGTGGGTTCCCTCGTAGGTGTTCACCGTCTCGAGGTTCTGGGCGTGCCGCATGACGTGGTACTCGATCTGGATGCCGTTACCGCCGTGCATGTCCCGCGCCTGGCGCGCGATCTCGAGCGCCTTGCCGCAGTTGTTGCGCTTGACGATCGAGATCATCTCGGGGGCGAAGGCGCCCTCGTCCATCAGTTGCCCGACCCGAAGGCTGGCCTGGAGCCCGAGCGCGATCTCCGTCTGCATGTCGGCGAGCTTCTTCTGGAAGAGCTGCGTCGCGGCGAGGGGACGGTTGAACTGCCTGCGGTCAAGCCCGTACTGGCGGGCGCGGAACCAGCAGTCCTCGGCCGCGCCAAGGACCCCCCACGAGATGCCGTAGCGGGCGCGGTTCAGGCAGCCGAAGGGTCCCTTGAGCCCCTCGACGTTCGGCAGCAACGCCTCCTCGCCGACTTCCACGTCCTCGAGCACCACCTCGCCCGTGATCGAGGCGCGGAGCGAGAGCTTGCCCCCGATCTTCGGGGCCGAGAGGCCCTTCGTCCCCTTCTCGAGCACGAAGCCGCGAATCTGGCCGCCATGCGCGGCGGACCTGGCCCAGACCACGAACACGTCGGCGATCGGCGCGTTCGAGATCCAGGTCTTGGCGCCGTTGAGGCGGTAGCCGCCCGCCGTCTTCTCCGCCCGCGTCTTCATGCCTCCCGGGTCGGAGCCCGCGTCGGGCTCGGTCAGTCCGAAGCAGCCGATCCACTCGCCGGTGGCAAGCTTCGGCAGGTACTTCCGGCGCTGTTCCTCGGAGCCGTAGGCGTGGATCGGGTACATGACGAGCGACGACTGCACGCTCATCATCGAGCGATAGCCGCTATCCACGCGCTCGATCTCCCGGGCGATCAGCCCGTAGGCGACATAGCCGGTGCCCGCGCCACCGTATTCCTCCGGCACGGTCGGGCCGAGAAGGCCGGCCTCGCCCATCTCGCGAAAGATGGACGGGTCGGTCTTCTCTTCGAGGTAGGCCTCCCGGACGCGCGGCGCGAGCTTGTCGGCGGCGAAGGCGGCGGCGGCATCGCGGATCATCCGCTCGTCCTCCGTCAACTGGCGGTCGAGCAGGAACGGATCGGACCATGCGAATCCGGCCCGTTCGTGCCGTGATTCCGGTGCTTTGAGCTCGGCGTCGGACATTGGAATTCCTCCGTGGCTGAAGGTGAAGGGAACGAGCCGGGCGATCGCCGGCGCGGGGCGCCTCGACCGATCAGGCGGCTTCGATCATCGCGGATTCCAGGATCCCGAGCGCTTCGGCGAAGACCTCGTCCTGAACCGTGAGGGGCGGCAGGAAGCGGATCGCGTTGCCGTTGACCCCGCAGGTGAGCAGGATGAGGCCCTTCTCGAGCGCCCGTTCCCGCACGGCATTGGCGAACCCCGCGTCGGGCTCTCGGGTTCCGGGCCGATTGAACTCGACCGCGACCATGAGGCCCGGGCCGCGGATGTCCACGATCTGGGGAACGGTGTCGCGCAGGCTCTCGAGCTTCTGCTTCAGCCGGCTGCCCAGGCGCTCGGCGCGTTCGCAGAGGTTCTCCTCGTCGATCACGTCGAGGACGGCGTGGGCGGCGGCCACGGCCACCGGATTTCCGGCGAAGGTGCCGCCGAGGCCGCCCGGTGCGACGGCATCGACGATCTCGGCCTTGCCGGTGACCGCGGCGATCGGGAAACCGCCGCCGAGACCCTTGGCCATGGTGGTCAGGTCGGCGGCGACGCCGTAGCGCTCCATCGCGAACATGTTGCCGGTACGGGCGAAGCCCGTCTGGATCTCGTCGGCGATGAGAACGATGCCGTGGCGGTCGCAGATCTCGCGCAGCGCGACCAGAAGCTGCCGGGGCGCGGGGTAGAAACCGCCCTCGCCCTGCACGGGCTCGACGATGATCGCGGCCACGCGCGAGGGATCGAGATCGGCGTGGAACAGCCGGTCGAGCGCCTCGAGCGCCTGCTCGGCCGTGACGCCGTTCATATCGGTCGGGAACGGCAGGCGGTGCACGTCGCCGACGAGGGGGCCGAAGGCGGTCTTGTAGGGATTGACCTTGCCGGTCAGCGACATGCCCAGGAAGGTGCGGCCGTGGAAGGCGCCGGCGAAGGCGACCACCCCGCCGCGGCCGGTAGCGGCGCGGGCGATCTTGACGGCATTCTCCACCGCCTCGGCGCCGGTCGTCACGAAGATGGTCTTCTTGGCGAAATCGCCGGGGACGAGCGCGTTGAGGCGTTCGGCCAGCGAGACATAGTTCTCGTAGGGCACGACCTGGTGGCAGGTGTGGGTGAAGCTGTCGAGCTGGCGGCGCACGGCCTCGATCACGCGCGGGTGGCGGTGGCCGGTGTTGACCACGGCGATGCCGGCGGCGAAGTCGATGAAACGATTGCCGTCCTTGTCCCAGATCTCGGCGTTCTCGGCCCGCTCGGCATAGATCTGGGTGGTCACGCCAACACCACGGCCGATGGCGGCGCTGCGACGCTCGGCGAGCAGATTCTCGGTCATCTCGGGGTCAGTCTCCTCTTCGGGCGAACGCGTCCGCGGGGGTCCGTTCCATGTATCAGGGGATCAGGCGCCGGCCCGGCGCTTTACGCGGCGTCGGTCGTGGTCTCGGTGGTGACAGGATTGGCACGCTCGGGCTTCTCGAGCCGGCCAAGCGAATCGAGATAGGTCCGGTCGAACTGCCGGCCGTACACATCAAATTCGGTGGTACAGTCGCGGAAGCTCTTCAGCGGCTGCCCCATGTTCAGGAGCCCGCGCCGCCGCTGGCGGCGTACCAGACCGAAGTCGATCTCGATCGGGATCATCTGGTCCTGCCGGCCACCCTCGTGAAGGATCTGTCCGGCCGGGTCGATCACCCGGCTCCGGCCATCTCCGCCGACCGCGAGGCCGTTGATGTGGAAGATGTAGGTCTGGAACATCGCGGCCGACGCCTGTGCGATCGAAAGGTCGGCCGGCCGGTCTACGAAGTCGGCGAGCACGGGGTTGATGATGACCTCCGCCCCCATGGACACGAGCGTCCGGGTGAGTTCGGGGAACCAGAGATCGTAGCAGATCGACACACCAAAGCGGCCGACGTCGGGCACGTCGAACACGCAGAACTCGCTGCCGGGTGTGGTGCCATGTTCGAACGGTGTGAAGGGGAACATCTTGCGATAGCGCGTGACCACCTCGCCGCGCGGGTCGATCACCGGCGTGGTGTTGTAGATCCGCCCGTCCGCGCGCTCGAAGTAGGATCCCGGAACGACCCAGATCCTGTGCTTCCTGGCGACCTCGGCGAACTCGCGCTCGACCGATCCGCCACGCGGTTCGGCCGAACGCAGGTCAGGGCCGTAGGAAGCGAGTTCCGACAGGACGACCATCTCGACCCAGGGGTAGAGATGCATGAGGATGTCTATCCGGTTCCTCAGGTGCGGGATGTTGTTCGTCATCCCGATCTGCATCTGGATTCCGGCAATGCCGAAGTGGCTCATTGTCTCGTGCCTCCTTCTCTGCTCGTCGACGCGACCCCTTCGAGGTTCGCTTCGCGGTCTGTTGTGACATGACGGGCGGTCGTCCGGTTTGCCTCCCGCCGGAACGCCCTCGACGAACCTTCGCGGTAGTAGACCCGGATCGGCCGCGGCGGGGCCGACTCGAAGTCCCAGGTCTCGGCTACCCCCTTCAGCCAGCGGACTTTCACTGTGCCGGTGGCCGGCCTGTAGATCGTCGTGAACACCGTGCCGAAGCCGTTCGCATACCTTCCCGAGTACACGGGCTCGGACAGGAAGGTGCGCTCCAGGGTCGCCGCGTCGACCGCGCCGCGCGACATCAGGCGATCGAGCCTCTCCGCGCGTTCGAGGGTTCGCGTCATCCGTCCGTGCCGCGGCCACTCGACCCCAAGCTGGTGGTTCGCGGCCCAGGGCGCCTTGGACACCATGGGCGGCCGGTCCGGAGACAGCATCACCGTGGCGACGTCGCCGGATGCGTCCCCCAGGGTGACGTTATAGGACATGTGACAGGGCAGCCGCCGCAGTTCGTCCACCGCGTCCCGAACGGCGTCGCAGGTCTCCAGCAGGTACCGGATGATCAGGGGGATGCCGAAGCCCCGGCCGCGGACGACGCGCCCGCCGAATGTCAGCGAGATCGCCAGACCGCGATCGTTCATCCCATCCGACAGTCCGAGCAGCCCCTCGACCATGCCGATGACGCCGCGGCCCAGCCAGCGGCTGCGCAACATCGTCGTCTCGTTGAGACGGGGGTCGAGGTCGTAGTTTCGGATGAGCAGTGGTCCCTCGCGGTCGCATGTCGCGAGCTGGGTGCAGTTGACGAGATACCGGGGGGGCGACCAGAAGCTCAGGAACCGGGCCATCTCCTCGTCGCCGCCCGCGGCTTCCACCAGCGAGTCGACGAGTGGCCCGATGCCGGGCATGTACCTTGCGAGCGCCATGCGACACGCCACCGCGTCGGGCCCCCCGCGGCCGCCGCGGGCGCGATACCACGACCGCCAGCCCGGCCAGCCGTGATCCACGATCGATCGCCAGCCGTCCGCGGGCTCATCCTCGGTCACGAAGCGGAACGTCAACTCCGTCGTCATGCGGAGCGGCCCCCAGTCGGCGCAGGCCGCGACGACCCTCGTGCCCCCCCGCAAGCGGTTGACATCGGTCGATCTGCTGATTCGAGTCGTTCGAAGGCCATGGACAAGTGTCCACACTATGGAGCATATTGTCGAGGCAATTGAGCCCAGCCTCACGAATCCGTTGGACGCAACCCATGACTCTCGCGGGCCCCGTGACCTCGATCGGCCAAGGCGATATCTCCGTCCTGCGCGCGCAGGGCAGGATCACCGACCTGCCGGCCGCCGTGCGCGCGCAGCGCGAGCTCGAGGTCGGCGGCTTCGCCGACGCCGAGCGCAATCCCATGACCTGGACCGTCTACTTCGACATCGACGGCCAGTGGATGTGCGTCCACAGCGCGCGCGGGCGTCGCCGCGAGTGGACGAGCCTCGACCGACTCGAGCGGTGGCTGAGGTCGATGGGGTTTCGTCTGTTCTACGTCCGCAATGACCTCGACCTCACCGAGCAACCGGACACTGTGAATCGCTCCGGTTTTCCGGAGGCATCGTAGATTGAGTTCCGCGCCGCGGCATCTCGGATCGCCATCACGGCGTGGCAGCGATGAACCGCTCCGCCGGGCGGATATGGCCGGTCGGTTCCCTCGGCAAGCCCTTGGAACCCGGAGATTCTTTCCGGCACGCTTCACCGCGGGGAAAAAGCTACCAATCACTACGGGGATGCGGCAACTATCTTCTTCTGAGGAAAGCCGCGCCGCGCCGACAGCGAAAGCAAGCAGCAAATATACGGGGGACGGATGTCGCAGGGAAACTTCGAGCGGGTTCTGAACAAGAAGGAAGTGCTGGCGCTCGCCTTCGGCGCGATGATCGGCTGGGGCTGGGTGGTGCTGGCGGGCGGCTGGGTGAACTCGGCCGGTGCGCTCGGCGCGATGTTCGCCTTCGCCATCGGCGGCGTGGCGGTCGTGCTGATCGGCCTGACCTACGCCGAACTCGCCGCCGCGATGCCCCTGACCGGTGGCGAACACGTCTACAGTCACCGTGCATTCGGAATGGGCGGCTCCTTCCTCTGCACCTGGGCGATCATCCTCGGCTACATCTCGGTCGTGGCTTTCGAGGCGGTGGCGCTGCCGACGGTGGTCGAGCACCTGTTCCCCAACTACAAGGTCGGGTTCCTTTGGACCGTCGCCGGTTGGGACGTCTATTTCACCTGGGCGGCGGTCGGGGTGATCGGCGCGATCGGGATGACCTGGGTCAACATTCTCGGCATCAAGTCGAGCGCGCTGCTGCAGAAGGTGGTGACGCTGCTGATCCTGGCGGTCGGGCTCATGCTGATCACCGGGGCGCTCTTCACGGGCGAGACGGCGAACATGGAGCCGCTGTTCGTCAACGGGCTCAAGGGCTTGCTGGCAGTGGTTATCATGACGCCATTCATGTTCGTCGGCTTCGACGTCATCCCGCAGGCCGCGGAGGAGATCAACCTGCCCCCGAAGCAGATCGGTGGCATCCTGATCCTCTCCGTCGTCATGGCCGTCGCCTGGTACATCGGCGTGGTGCTGGCGGTGGCCCTGGCGCTGTCGGCGGAGGAATCCGCCGCGTCGAGCCTGCCGACCGCCGATGCCATGACGGCGGTGTTCGGCGGCGGCTGGGCAGGCAAGCTCCTGGTGCTGGCCGGCATCGGCGGCATCATCACCAGCTGGAATGCCTTCCTGATCGGCGGCAGCCGGGCGGTCTATGCCATGGCGCACGCCAAGATGCTGCCGGCGTTCCTCGGCAAGCTCCACCCGAAGTACAACACGCCCGTCAACGCCATCCTGATGGTGGGCGCCCTCTCGATCATCGCCCCGCTCTTCGGGCGGCAGGCGCTCGTCTGGCTGGTGGACGCCGGCGGACTCGGCATCGTCGTCGCCTACGCCACGGTGGCCGCGTCGTTCCTGGTGCTGCGCCGGCGCGAGCCGGAAATGCCGCGGCCGTTCAGGGTTGCCTATGGCGAGGCGGTCGGCTGGGGCGCGCTGGTCCTCGCCTGCGGCATCGTGCTGCTCTACATGCCCGGAAGCCCCGCGGCGCTCATCTGGCCCTATGAGTGGGCGATCGCCGGCGGTTGGGCGCTGCTCGGGCTGGGGTTCTATCTCTGGTCGCGCACCGTGCATCCGGGCGCGTCCCACGAGGTGATCGTAAAGGAGCTGAGCACCGGGCATTCCGACATCGAGGAAACCCCAGCGGCCTGAAGGGCCCCTGGCAGGACGTGAATGTACCGGGGCACGGATTTGAGACAGCGCTTTGCGCCGGTTACGCCGCCAGTTTGACCGTGGCGGCTTCGGTTTCAAGGCCGAGTTGCGCGGCCCGGATCTGATCGGGCGTCTTG
>NZ_JBKQWU010000042.1:0-31367 GCF_047275745.1 Amaricoccus sp. W119
CGCGCCCCCCGTGGTTACGGGGGGCGGCCCTTCGAAGGGAGGTCTTTGCAACGCGCGGCGGCTTTGATACGGGAAGGCCGGAATATCGCGCATGCGAAAGGCAGAAGATGAATCCGCTGTTCAAGCCGAAGCTCATCGCGGGTAACTCGAACAAGCCACTCGCAGCCGCCATCGCACGCAGGATCTCGATCCATCGCGGCGAACCCGTCGAACTCGTCGATATCCGGGTCGAACGCTTCAACGATCAGGAGATCTTCGTCGAGGTCTACGAGAACGTCCGCGGCGAGGACATGTTCATCATCCAGTCGACGTCGAATCCGGCGAACGACAATCTGATGGAACTCATGATCATGTGCGACGCGCTGCGCCGGTCATCGGCGGCGCGGATCACCGCGGTCATGCCCTATTTCGGCTACGCCCGGCAGGATCGACGCTCCAAGGCGCGCACGCCGATCTCGGCGAAACTGGTCGCGAACCTGCTGACCGTCGCGGGGATCGAACGGGTGCTGACGATGGACCTGCACGCGGCGCAGATCCAGGGTTTCTTCGACGTACCGGTCGACAACCTCTACGCCGCGCCGGTCTTCGCGCTCGACATCGCGCATCATTTCCCCGATCTCGATGCCGTCACCGTCGTCTCGCCCGATGTCGGCGGCGTCGCCCGCGCGCGCGAGCTCGCCGAGCGGATCGACGCCGATCTCGCGATCGTCGACAAGCGCCGCGCCGCCCCCGGCGAGATCGCCTCGATGACGGTGATCGGCGATGTCCGCGACCGGGTCTGCGTGATCGTGGACGACATCTGCGACACCGCCGGGACGCTGGTGAAGGCGGCCGACCTCCTGGTCGAGCATGGCGCGCGCGAAGTGCATGCCTATATCACCCACGGCGTGCTTTCGGGTCCCGCGATCGAGCGCGTATCGGCCTCGCAACTGAAGAGCCTCGTCGTCACCGATTCGATCGACCCCACACCGACGACCCGGGCCGCCGCCAATATCCGCGTCGTCCCCATCGCGCCGCTCTTCGGTCAGGCGATCCTGAACATCTCGAACGGCACCAGCGTCTCGTCGCTCTTCAACAGCAAGACGCTCGGGCCGATCTACGAAGCCTTCTACCCCTCGTCCTCGGAGTCGTGATGCTGATCCTCAAGGGCATTCTCATCGGGATCGGCGCGAACCTGCTGTTCGATCTCTGGGGCCTTCTCCTCGCGCGCCTGCCCGGCATGTCCAGGCCGAACTGGGCGCCGGTCGGCCGGTGGTTCTGGCATCTCCGCGAGGGCCGGGTGTTCCACGACGACATCGCGAAGGCGGCGCCCTATGCGCATGAGAACACGCTCGGCTGGATCGCGCACTACGCGGTGGCGATCCTCTATGGCGTGGTCTTCGCGCTGATCATGGGGCCTGATTGGTTCGCGAATCCGACCTTCCTGCCCGCCTGGATCTTCGCCATCGTCACGGTCGCGGCCGGCTGGTTCCTGCTGCAACCGGGGCTCGGCCTCGGCTGGGCGGCGTCGAAGGCACCGAATCCGGCGAAGGTCCGCGTGCTGAACCTCGCCGCCCACACCGTCTTCGGCATCGGGCTCTACGTCACGGCGCTCATGATCTAGGGCGGACATCCGTCCGCCCGACCCCGCCCCGCGGTTCGAGCCCGCGAGGCGGACAGAACCCCGCCCTACGCGAGCGTTCCGTCCGCGGTCAGCCGCCGCGCTCCCCGGAGATAGGGCGCGAGCGCTTCCGGCAGATCCACCGATCCGTCCGCCTGCTGGCCATTCTCCAGGACCGCGATCAGGCAGCGCCCAACGGCGAGGCCGGAGCCGTTCAGCGTATGGACGAACTCCGGTTTCGCCCCTTCGCCGCGCCGGAAGCGGGCGTTCATCCGCCGCGCCTGGAAGTCGCCGCAGACCGAGACCGAGCTGATCTCGCGATAGGTGCCCTGCCCCGGCAGCCAGACCTCGAGATCATGCGTGCGCGTGGCGCCGAAGCCCATGTCGCCCGTGCAAAGCACGATGGTCCGGTACGGCAGGCCGAGCGCCTCCAGTATGCCCTCGGCGCAGCGGGTCATGCGCCCGTGCTCCGCGTCGCTGTCCTCGGGCCGGGTGATCGAGACCATCTCGACCTTCTCGAACTGATGCTGGCGCAGCATCCCGGCGGTATCCTTGCCCGCCGAGCCCGCTTCCGAGCGGAAGCACTGAGTATACGCGACATGGCGGCGCGGCAGCGTCGCATCGTCGACGATCTCGCCCGCGACGATATTCGTCAGCGTCACCTCGGCGGTCGGCACCAGCCACCAGCCGTTCGTGGTCTGATAGCTGTCCTCGGCGAACTTCGGGAGCTGTCCGGTCCCGACCATCGCCTCGTCCTTCACGAGCACCGGCGTCCAGGTCTCGGTCAGGCCGTTCTCCACGACATGGGTGTCGATCATGAACTGGGCCAGCGCCCGCTGCAGCCGCGCCACGCCGCCCGAGAGCACGACGAAACGGCTGCCCGAAAGCTTCGCCGCCGTCTCGAAATCCATGCCGGCCCGAACGCCCGCGATCTCGAAATGCTCGGCCGGCGTGAAATCGAACTCCCGCGGGCTCCCCCAGCGGTGGATCTCGACATTGTCGTTCTCGTCGGCTCCGACCGGCACATCCTCGCGCGGTGTGTTCGGCAGTTCCATCAGCATCGCGGTCAGCCGCTCGTCGGCCTCGCCCGCCTCGGCCTGAAGCCGGGCGATCTCGTCCTTCTTCTCGCCGACCAGCGCGCGCAGCCGGTTGAACTCCGCCTCGTCGCCACGCGCCTTGGCAGCGCCGACTTCCTTGCTCGCGGCGTTGCGTTCGGCGAGCGCGGTCTCGGCGGCGGTGATCCGCGCCCGCCGGGTCTCGTCGAGCGACAGGATGCCGGCGGAGGCCGGCGCGAGCCCCCGGTCCGTCAGACCCTTGTCGAACGCCTGAGGCGCCTCGCGGATGAAGCGGATGTCGTGCATCGTCGGAAATCCCATCTCGTCATGCCGGGGTTCCTGCCCCGGCCGCCCTCCAAGAGCGAAAGCCCCCGGAGAAGTCAACCCGGGGACGTCAACCCGGGCGGGGTCAACCCCGCGACGCCTGCTCCGCGTGGGAGGTCACGCGGCCGTCACTCCAGCGGAAAGAAGATCGGGATGGCCATGACGACCGCCGCCCCGACGATCAGGTTCATCGGAATGCCGATCCTGAGAAAATCGGCGAAACGGTAGTCGCCCGCGCCATAGACCAGCGTGTTGGTCTGATAACCGATCGGCGTCGCGAAACTCGCGCTCGCCCCGAACATCACCGCGACGACGAAGGGCCGGGGATCGACGCCGATCTCCGTCGCGAGGCCGATCACGATCGGCGTCAGCACGACGGCGGTCGCGTTGTTGGTGACGATCTCGGTCAGCGTCGAGGCGAGGAGATAGACGACGATCAGCAGGAGCCAAGCCGGCCGGCCGGAGAGCCAGGGCGTGATCCATTCGAGCATCAGCCCGACCGCGCCCGTCGCCTCCAGTCCCGAACCGATCATCAGCATCGAGAAGATCAGGATCAGGATCGAGGCGTCGATCGAGCCCCAGGCCTCGTCGTTGTCGATGCACCGCAGGACGAGGAGCGCGGCCACCGCCATCATGGCAAGGATCTGGATGCTGGCGATCCCGAAGGCCGAGAGCCCGACCACCGCGGCGAGCGCGGCCACCACCCAGGGCGCATGGCTCCGGCGGAAGGCGCGGGCCGCGGGCTGCGAGATCGAGACGAGCTCGCCTGATTGGGCAAGCGCCTGGAACCCCTCCGCCGTGCCTTCGAGCAGGAGCTTGTCCGCCGGCCGGAGCCGGACCGAGGCGAGGTCGGCGCCCGCGACATGGCCGTGGCGATGCACGCCGAGGACGCGCGTGCCGTGGCGCCATATCATCGGCACCGAGCCGATCCGGTAGCCGGTCCGGTGCCGGCCCGGTGTCACGATCGCCTCGACGACCGAGCGCTCCGCGTCGCCGGCGGGCGCCATGCGGTTCATGCCGATCCGCAACCCCTTGGTATCGAGCAGCGTCAGGATCTCCGCCAGCGTCGCGACGATGACAAGCGCGTCGCCCCGGCGCAGTTCGCGTTCGTCGATACTCTCGCGCTCGATCTTGCCGCCCCGGCGGAAGCCCGTGATCCTGAGCCCGTCCGGCCGGAACTCCGGAGCCTCGCCGACCGTCTGCCCGATCAGCGGCGAATCCTGGGTGACGATGACCTCGGTGAGGTATTCCTGCGTGCCGGAAGCGGCGTCCTCGCCGACATCCGCCCCGCCTCGGTTCGGCAGCAGGAATGCGCCGAGCGTGCCCATCACCGCGACCCCCACCAGCATCGCGACGATCCCGACCGGCGTGATCTCGAAGATGCCGAAGGGTTCCAGCCCCGACGAGCGGGCGACGCCGTCGATCAGCAGGTTGGTCGAGGTCCCGATCAGCGTGAGCGTCCCGCCGAGGATCGCGGCGTAGGAGAGCGGGATCAGCATCCGCGTCGGCGCGAGACCGAGCGCGCCCGCGAGCCGGATCGCGACCGGGATCAGCACGAGCACCACGGGTGTGTTGTTGACGAAGCCCGAGGCGATCACCGTCGCCGTCAGGAAGCCAATCACCGCGATCCGCGGTCGAGTGGTGGCCTGGGCGATGATGAACCCCGCCATCGCATCGAGCAGGCCGGTCCTGACCAGCGCGCCCGAGATCACGAACATCGCCCCGATGGTGATCGGCGCGGGATTGGCGAAGGCCGCGCCGACCGCCTCGACCGGGGTGAGCCCGAGAAGCAGGAAGAGCGAGGCCCCGGCCGCCGCCGTCACGTCGGGCGGATACTTCTCGAGGACGAAGGCCACGAAAAGCCCCGCGAGAAGAATGAGCGCGACATGCGCCTCGTAGCCCTCGGGGATCAGAGGGATCATCGGTGCGCGCGTCCCGTCAGTCCTGTCCGCGTCATGCCTCCCGCCTCTCGATCATCGCCTCGTTCCTGGGCGCCTCGTTCCCGGGCAGCGCTCTCCGCCGTCCGAGCCACCTGCGATTGATGGCAGGGGTCACCGCCCGGTTGCAAGGGGGTTCGGACTTCCCGGAATCCGCGTTCCCGGAGAGCGGCTCGCGGCTTCACCACCTTTCGCCGGGTACCCGTCGAGGGGGCGACCGAAACGCCCAAGCGGCCGGGACCAGGGCGCCGACCGCGGGCATCCGCTTCGGAACCCGGCGAGCCTCCGCTTCCCCACCCGGCCATGACGGCCTAACCTCGGCGGCATGAACACGCTCGTGGCCCTTCTGCGCGCGGTCAACGTCGGCGGCGTCAAACTGCCGATGGCCGAACTGCGCGCCATGGCCGAGGCGGCGGGATACGAGAACGCGCGGACCTATATCCAGTCCGGCAATCTGGTCTTCGCAACCAGCGACGAAGCCGACGCCGCGCGCGCGGCTCTCGAGAAGCGCCTCGAACTTTACGCGGGCAAGCCGGTTGGCGTCGTCATGCGCACGGCGGAGGAAATGCGCGCGGTGCTGGATGCCAATCCGTTTCCCGACGCCGAGCCGAGCAAGGTCGGAATACTGTTCCTGGACGCCCCGCCGCCGCCCGAAACGATCGACGTGGCGCGGGGGCGCGCCGACGAAGCACTCGCGCTCGGGGCGCGTGAGATCTTTGTCCATTATCCGTCTGGCATGGGCCGTTCGAAACTGCGCTTTCCCGCGATGTCCGAGGGTACGTCCCGCAACGTCAACACGGTGAGAAAGCTGGTCGAAATGGTTGCCGAAACCTCCAGGCGATAGGGTCTTCCCGATCCGCGCGACCTGAGCGGCCGCCGCGGTGGCCCGTCATGCTGGTCGGCACGAAAAAGCCCCGGCCGTGGCCGGGGCTTCGTTGTCGTCTGGCAGGCGCGTCAGTGCGCGGGCGGCGTGGCGGAACTGCCAGAGGCGGCGGCGGCGGCCGCCTGAGCGGCCTTGGCCGCCTCCGCTTCCTCGTCCCATTCGATCGCCTCGGGCATCCGGGTCAGGGCGACCTTCAGCGCGTCCATCACATGCGTGACCGGGATCAGTTCGAGCCCGTTCTTCACATTGTCCGGGATCTCACGGAGATCCTTGACGTTATCGACCGGGATCAGCACAGTCGTGATCCCGCCCCGAAGCGCCGCGAGCAGCTTCTCCTTCAGCCCGCCGATCGGCAGCACATTGCCGCGCAGCGTGACCTCGCCGGTCATCGCAACGTCGCGGCGAACCGGAATGCCGGTCAGGACCGAGACGATCGAGGTGACCATCGCGATGCCGGCGCTCGGCCCGTCCTTCGGCGTCGCGCCCTCGGGCACGTGGACGTGGATGTCCACGCCTTCGAAGAGTGTCGGCTTCACACCGAGTTCCGGCGCCTTGGAGCGCACGAAGGACGAGGCGGCGTCGATCGACTCCTTCATCACGTCGCCGAGCTTGCCGGTCGTCTTCATCCGTCCCTTGCCGGGCAGTTTCAGCGCCTCGATCTGCAGGAGATCGCCGCCGACCTCGGTCCAGGCGAGACCGGTCACGACGCCGACCTGATCGGTCAGCTCCGCGAGGCCGTATTTGAAGCGGCGCACGCCGAGGAATTCCTCGAGGTTCTCCGCGCCCACCACGACCTTGTCGGTCTTGCCCTTCACGATCTCGGTCACCGCCTTGCGGCAGAGCTTGGCGATCTCGCGCTCCAGGTTCCGGACGCCGGCCTCCCGCGTGTAGTAGCGGACGATATCGCGCAGGCCCTCGTCGGTCAGCTCGAACTCACCGGGTTTCAGCCCGTGGCCCTTCTCCTGCTTCTCGACCAGATGCATCCGGGCGATGCCGGCCTTCTCGTCCTCGGTGTAGCCCGAGAGCGGGATGATCTCCATCCGGTCCAGAAGCGGGCGCGGCATGTTGTACGAGTTCGACGTGGTGATGAACATCACGTTCGAAAGGTCGTACTCCACCTCGAGATAGTGGTCCACGAAGGTCGAATTCTGCTCCGGATCGAGCACTTCGAGCATCGCCGAGGCGGGGTCGCCGCGGAAGTCCTGGCCCATCTTGTCGATCTCGTCGAGAAGGATCAGCGGGTTGTTGGTCTTCGCCTTCTTCATCGACTGGATGATCTTGCCGGGCATGGAGCCGATATAGGTCCGCCGGTGGCCGCGGATCTCCGCCTCGTCCCGGACACCGCCGAGCGAGATGCGGATGAACTCGCGCCCCGTCGCCCTGGCGATCGACTTGCCGAGCGAGGTCTTGCCGACGCCCGGAGGGCCGACGAGGCAGAGGATCGGCCCCTTCAGCTTGTCGCTGCGCGACTGCACCGCGAGGAATTCCACGATCCGGTCCTTGACCTTCTCGAGCCCGTAGTGATCGGCGTCGAGCACCTTCTGCGCGAGGCCGAGATCCTTCTTGATCCGGCTCTTCTTGCCCCAGGGGATCGACAGCATCCAGTCGAGGTAGTTGCGCACCACCGTCGCCTCGGCCGACATCGGCGACATGGTCCGGAGCTTCTTGAGCTCGGCCTGCGCCTTCTCCTTGGCCTCCTTCGAGAGCTTGGTATTGGCGATGCGCGCCTCGAACTCGGCCGCGTCGTCCTGGCCCTCGCCCTCGCCGCCCAGCTCGCGCTGGATCGCCTTCATCTGCTCGTTCAGATAGTATTCGCGCTGCGTCCGCTCCATCTGCGTCTTGACGCGGCTCTTGATCTTCTTCTCGACCTTCAGGACCGACATCTCGCCCTGCATCAGGCCGTAGATCTGCTCCAGCCGCTCGCCGACATCCGGCTCCTCGAGCAGCTTCTGCTTCTCTTCCAGCTTCGCGCCGAGATGGCCCGCGATCGTGTCGGCGAGCTTGGCGGGGGACATGGATTCGCCGACCGCCGCCACCGCCTCCTCGGGGATGTTGCGGTTGAGCTTGGCGTAGCGCTCGAATTCCTCGGCGACCGCGTGGCTCAGCGCCTTGATCGCCGCCTCATCCTTCTCGGTCTCCTCGATCTCCGAGGCGCGCGCCTCGAAATAGGCGTCGTTCTCGACGAAGTCGTCGATCCTCACGCGCGCCTTGCCCTCGACCAGCACCTTCACCGTGCCATCGGGCAGCTTCAGGAGCTGCAGCACATTGGCGATCACGCCCGTGCGATAGATACCCTCCGCCTTCGGCTCGTCCTCGGCGGCGTCGATCTGGCTGGCAAGCAGGATCTGCTTGTCATCCTGCATCACCGCTTCCAGAGCACGGACGGATTTCTCGCGACCGACGAAAAGCGGCACGATCATGTGCGGGAAAACCACGATGTCGCGCAGCGGAAGGACGGGATAGGACGAACTGCTCAACTCTGTCATGGGTACTGTCCTTGTCTGGCGAAGCGCCTGGTCCCGGCCCTTCCGGCAACCGAGGCGATCCCGCGAAGTCAGATGGCGCCCGCCGGCCGACGTTTCAAGTCCGCATACTGCGACGCGCCGCTGGCGGGTGCAAGTGACGGGCACGTGTGACAGAGGCGCGCGACAGCCCGCCCGCGGGGTCGCATGCCCGCCCCGCCGGTGCCCCGCGGAGCCGGCGGATCGTCAAAGAACTCGGCGTTTCCACGGCGTCGATTCCGTTTGCGCCTCAGGCGGGAGAAGATGTAAAATTGCGAACCGGACCTTTTTAGTGACCGATTACTTCGTCGCCCCTTGGGTGATTCAGCGCCGATCAGGGGCGACGAGCGCAGCGACAGGACATTCATCATGAACCGCATTCTCGCCGCGGCCGCTGCGGCATGCATGCTCGCGCCCCTGTTCTTCCAGCCCGCGAGCGCCGACACCCGGCCCGACCGGGGCGGTCACACGCTCGGCCAGGACTTCCAGATGAAGAAGGCGGAGTTGCGGGCGCGGAGCCGGGGCGGGCACCTTCTCGGCCCCGATTCCGCCGCCGCCGCCCGGCCGATCGCCAAACCCCGGCTCCTGGTCGACGCCGCCGATACCGTGCCCTGCCCCTCCGGTTGCGCCGGAACTCCCGCGGCGGGCAAGTAGCGGCCAGCCTTCGCCATCGGGCGGCGCGCGGTCAGACGGGCTCCAGGTCCCCCGCCGAACGCTCCGCCTCGAAACCGCGGACGAAGGCGTCGAGACCACCCGCAGCGATGGCGGCCCTGAGGCCCGCCATCAGCTCCTGATAATAATGCAGGTTGTGCCAGGTCAGCAGCATCGAGGCGATGATCTCGCCCGACTTGAAGACATGGTGCAGATAGGCGCGCGAATAGCTCCGGCAGGCCGGGCAGCCGCAGTCCGGATCGAGCGGGCGCGCATCCTCCGCGTGACGCGCATTCTTGATGTTGAGCGCGCCCCTGCGCGTGAAGACCTGCCCCGTGCGGCCCGAGCGCGAGGGCAGCACGCAGTCGAACATGTCCACGCCGCGGCGAACCGCGCCGACGATGTCGTCGGGCTTGCCGACGCCCATCAGATAGCGCGGTCGATCCTCGGGCAAGAAGCCGGGCGCGTAGTCGAGCACGCCGAACATCGCCTCCTGCCCCTCGCCGACGGCGAGCCCGCCGATCGCATAGCCGTCGAAGCCGATCCCGCGCAGCGCCGCCGCGCTTTCCTCGCGCAATTCCGGCGTGACGCCGCCCTGCATGATGCCGAAGAGCGCGTGGCCCGGGCGGTCGCCGAAGGCCTCGCGGGAGCGCAGCGCCCAGCGCATCGAGAGGCGCATCGATTTCGCCACCGCCTCCTCGCTCGCCGGCAGTGCTGGGCATTCGTCGAAACACATCACGATGTCGGAGCCGAGCAGCCGCTGGATCTCCATGCTGGTCTCGGGGCTCAGGAAATGCGTCGAGCCATCGACATGGGAGCGGAAGGTCACGCCCTCCTCGGTGAGCTTGCGCAACTCGTTGAGGCTCATCACCTGAAACCCGCCCGAGTCGGTCAGGATCGGCCGCTCCCAGTTCATGAACCGGTGCAGGCCCCCGAGCCGGCCCACCCGCTCCGCGCCGGGGCGGAGCATCAGGTGATAGGTGTTGCCGAGCAGGATATCGGCGCCGGTCGCGCGCACGCTCTCGGGCAGCATCGCCTTGACCGTGGCGGCGGTCCCGACCGGCATGAAGGCCGGCGTGCGGATCTCGCCGCGCGGCGTCTCGAGCGTCCCCGTGCGCGCCCGGCCATCCCGGCCGGTGATATGGAATGCGATTCGGCTCATGGCCCTCCGCATAGACCGAAGCCTGGGGCGCGACAAACGACTCGGTGCCCCTTCGCGCGACTTCGCGCCCACGCGCGGAACGGGGCGCCGCTCTGGTTGCTCTGATCGCTCGGCGAAGCGGGGGCTCGGGTTTACGAGTCGCGCGTTGAATCCTATATTCCTTGTCAGGAATTCCGCCGTGCCACAACGTGCCAAGGGGAAAGCGATGAACGACGAATCCGATGCCCCGATCGAGGGCACGCCACTGATCAAGCCGTCGACCGTGGATCATCCGCTCTACGACCAGATCGTCGAGGCCTGCCGCACCGTCTACGATCCCGAGATTCCGGTGAACATCTATGATCTCGGCCTCGTCTACACGATCGAGATTTCCGGCGAGGGCGACGTGGCGATCGCGATGAGCCTGACCGCGCCCGGCTGCCCGGTGGCGGGCGAGATGCCGGGCTGGGTCGCCGAGGCGGTCGAGCCGATCCCCGGCGTGCGTCAGGTGGATGTCGAGCTGGTCTGGGATCCGCAGTGGGGCATGGACATGATGTCCGACGAGGCGCGGCTGGAACTCGGCTTCATGTGAGCCGACCGGCGCCGCGACGCCCCATGACCCGGTCGCAGACGCAGGCACAGGAGCGGACACAGGCCTCCCGGCAATCGTCCCGGGCCCTGACCGTATTGACCGGCGATATCGTCAAGTCGGCCCGCTTGTCCGAGTCCGCGCTCGACGAGGCGATGGAGACGCTTCGGATGGGCGCGCGAACCCTGTGGGACTGGGGGGAGCGGCCGGGCGAGGCACCCGCCCAGTTCGCGCGCTTCCGCGGCGACGGCTGGCAATGTGTCGCCCCGACCCCTGCCCTGGCGCTGCGCTCCAGTCTCTATCTGCGCGCCTGCCTCCGTCGCCTGGGACGGGAATACGAGACGCGGATCTCGGTCGGGATCGGGCCGGGAAGCCTGTCGGGCGACGCGCCGGAGCGGTGGAACGCCCTGGCTGGCGCGAGCGGCGCCGCCTTCGAACTGTCCGGCCGCGGGCTCGATGACATGAACCGCTCGCGCCAACTGGTGATCGACTGGAGCGAGCCTCCGCGCGACGCCGCGCTCATCGACTCGATCTTCGCGCTGACGGACGAGATTTCGCGCCTCTGGACGCCCCGGCAGGCGGAGTTCCTCGCCGAGACCCTCTCCCCCGGTGACTCGCCGCAGGAAAAGCTCGCGGAACGGCGCGGGATCACGCAGCAGACCGTGGCCGAGCACCTGCGTGCCGGAGGCGACTGGGCCCTGCGGACGGCCCTGACGGCGGTGGAAGGCCGCTCATGACAGCCTTTCCGGCCTGTTTGGCGAATTACAGCCTTCAGAGGCTGTTATCGCGGATACAGCCCCCAGAGGCTGTACATGCTTGAAACCGCGGTGGCGCTGCTGCTCGGGCACATGCTGGGCGACTTCATCCTGCAGACCGGGGCCATGGTGGCGGGGAAGAACCGGCCGGCCTTTCTGCTCGCCCATGTCGGCGTCGTCCTGCTCGCGACCTGGGCGGCGCTGGGCTTCCCGCTCACGCCCTGGCCGCTTCTTCTGATCGGGATCAGTCACTTCGGAACCGACCTTCTCAAGCAGCGTTACACCGCGCGACGCCGCGCCCGCCACCGGCCCGCCGGCTTCGCCGCCTTCGCCATCGATCAGGCGGCGCATCTCGCGGCGATCTGGCTCGCGGCGAGTCTCTGGCCGGAGACATGGGCCGCGGGCCTCTGGTCCGAACCCGCGCTGCTGGAGCGGCTTCCGGGGCTCAGCCGCCTGCCCGAGGCGATGGCGCTCGCGGCCGGGGTCATCGCGACGGTCTGGGCGGGCGGATACGCCGTGCAGGAGCTGATCGCGGGGCTGAGGCTGCCCGCGAACCCCGAAACCGACACGAGCCTGCCGCTCGGCGGCCGGATGATCGGGCGCCTGGAGCGGCTGATGATCCTGATGCTCGTCCTCGCGGAACAGCCCGACGGAATAGGCTTCCTCATCGCTGCGAAATCCATCCTGCGCTTCAACGAGATCAGCAAGGGCGATGGCGACCGCGAGGCGAGCGAATACGTGATCATTGGCACGCTCGCGAGCTTCGCCTGGGCGATCGCCATGAGCTATGGCACCAACGCGCTTCTCCATGCGCTCCGGGCGGGCTGAGGCGGTTCCGGTCGGGGCGCACGGAGAAGGCCGGACCGGGGCCAGCCCTCCGGCCTTGAGACCGGGGCTCCGCCACCCTATTCTTATGGGCGACACTCCACTGAGAACGGATTTCGCGAGATGTTCGGCATTCCCGGCAAAGCGCCGATCAGCATGACCCCCCGCGCCGAGGCGCAGATCGCCCGGCTGATGGCGAAGGGCGGCTCCAAGGGGCTCCGCATCGGCGTGAAGAAGGGCGGCTGCGCCGGCATGGAATACACGATGGACTATGTCAACGAGATCAGCCCGCATGACGAGGTGGTCGAACAGAACGGCGCCCGGGTGATGATCGCGCCGATGGCGCAGATGTTCCTCTTCGGGACCGAGATCGACTACGCGACCGACCTGCTCGAGTCGGGGTTCAGGTTCAACAACCCCAATGTCGTCGACGCCTGCGGCTGCGGCGAGTCGATCAAGTTCGCCGGCATGTGAGATGGCCGTCTCCGCCGAGACGCGCGCCTTTGTCCTCGAACTCTTCGACGGCCTGCCCGATGTGACGCATCGCCGGATGATGGGCGGGCTCGCGATCTATTCGCGCGGGCAGGTCTTCTGCCTCGTGGGGCTCGGCGAGCGGATCTTCATCAAGGCGAAGGGCGGGCTCGCCGAGGCGATGGCCGCGGAGGGCTCGGAGCGCTTCGCCTACACGCGCAGGAACGGGCGGGTGGACGGAATGAACTACTGGACCCTGCCCGAGGCCGCGCTCGACGATCCCGATCTCGCCTGCGACTGGGCGCGGCGCGCGCTCGAAGCGGTCGCGGCCGAGGAGGAAGCGCGGTTCTCCTGATCCCGCGCTTTCCCGGCGTGCTCTCCCTCAGATGCTCTCCCCACGTGCTTTCCCTCTCAGGGCGCCTCTGCTAGCAGGGATGCGAGTTCTTCTCGGGAGGCTAGCACCATGGCATTGCGCAAACTCGTCGCCGGAAACTGGAAGATGCACGGCCGGGCATCCTCGCTCGCGGTCGTCGAGACGCTCGTCGACAAGCATCTGAACCCCGCCTGCGACGTGCTGGTCTGCCCGCCCGCGACCCTGATCGGCCGGCTGTCCGGCCGCGGCGTTCCGGTTGGCGGCCAGGATTGCCACTGGGAAACGCTCGGCGCCCATACCGGCGACATCGCGGCGGAGATGCTCGCCGACGCGGGCGCGGAAGCGGTCATTCTCGGCCATTCGGAACGGCGCGCCGACCATGGCGAGACGGACGAGATCGTGGCGATGAAGACCGCCGCCGCCTGGCGCGCCGGCCTGCGCGCCATCGTCTGCGTCGGCGAGACCGAAGCGGAGCGCGACGCGGGACAGACGCTGGCCTGTATCGCGGCGCAGCTCGCGGGCTCGGTCCCCGAGGAGGCCACGGGCGACAATCTCGTGATCGCCTACGAGCCGGTCTGGGCGATCGGCACCGGCCGAACGCCGACGCTGGCACAGATCGCCGAGGTCCATGCCTTCATTCGCGAGAGCCTGGAGACCCGCTTCGGCCATGGCATCGCCCACGCGATCCGCCTGCTCTATGGCGGCTCGGTGAAGCCCGGCAACGCCGCGGAGATCTTCGAGGTGAAGAACGTCGATGGCGCCCTCGTCGGCGGGGCCTCGCTGAAGGCCGAGGACTTCGGCGCCATCATCGCCGCCGCCTAGTGAGCTTGCCTCCCCGCCCGCGGACCCCAGGGCGGTACCTCCATGCCAACCCCGAGACGGCCGGCGCCGCGGGGTTGGAAGATGAAGTTGTTCACGAAATCCGGGTTGCGCCTGCCACCATAGGCCTGACGCAGCTCCGGAGCCTGGTGCCTGGCGATATCGAAACCCTTCAGGCTTTCGATCCTGCCACGCCGGATGAAGAATCCGTCATATCCGTGGCCGTGCATCATCGCATGGACATCCTCGAAGCAGCCGGGCATGCGGAAGTCCTCCACTTCGACGATCACCGTCGGCCCGTGCTTCCGCAGCGTCTCCGTCGCGCCCCGCAGCACCGCCGCTTCATGGCCTTCGACGTCGATCTTGATGACGGAGACGCCATCGAACTCGTAATCGTCCAGGCGACGGCATTCGACTTCGACATCGCGCATCCGGGCGAAATCGACGGCGTGGCAGGTTTCGATGCTGCCGCGTGAATGGATCTCCCGCTCGCCCAGGACCGGAATGTGGATGACCACGTTTCCCGCCCGGTCGGAGAGCGCGATCTCGTGCACGGAGGCGCGGGCGCCGAGGGTCGCACGCAAGGCCCGCGAGAGCGTCGGATGCGGTTCGAACACCTCGACCGATTTGGTGAACCGGCAGGCATAGACCGCGTAGGTGCCGAGATTGCCGCCGACGTCGATGAAGGTTCCGCCGCCCGAAAGCAGCGCCGGAAGCAGCCGGATCTCGGCCTCTCCCTTCCAGAGTTCGCGCCCTACGCGAAGATCGCCCTGATATCTGTCGGGAACAAACGAACCAATTCTACTTCCGATTGAAAGCATCTCATCCCCTTGGAAAATATTATTATTGTCTGGTTCCGCTATATCACGAAACGGAGACCGCGAAGCGATTCGTTCATGAATCGCTGAATCCGGGAACCGGCGCGGGGGGCCCGCCGCGTCGCCTCCCGATCTTCGCCACGTTCCCGGAAGCGCCCTCAGCCGGCCGCGCGGCCGCTCCGGGGCTGGATGCCGTAATGCGCGGCCAGCCGCTCCAGCGCGATCTTCAGCACCACCTTTCCGGAGCGGGCGGACCAGCCCAGCCGTTTTTCTGCCGTTTCAAGGCCTTCCAGGAAGCAGCAGATGCGGAACACGATATCCGAGAGGCCGGGGCCGAGCGCCTCCATCGCCTTTGCGACCCGCGTCCGCGCATCCGGCGAGCCATCCGCGATGTCGCGCGGCCCGAGGCCGCCCCGGCTCGCCCCGGCCGTCAGGAAGCGCTCCCAGTTCTGTGCGACACGTGGTCCCATGCCGGCGAGTTCGAAATCCTCGCGGAGCCGCTCGCCCGCCTCGATGAGTTCCGGCGTCAGATAGGCGATTCCGTCCTTGTCGCGCTTGCGGCCCAGCACCAGCAGCGGGCTTTCGGCGAGGTTGAAGCGCATCCGCCGCGCGCCCGAGCCGTCATCCGTCATCACGCTGCGCTCGGCAAAGAAGCGATGCTGCTCCTGGAACGGCGACTGCGCCTCGGCGAAGCCGCATTTCGGCTCGCGGCGTTCGCGATCCTCGACCAGCAGGCGTTTCAGGGCCGCCCGGCCGACGGAGGTGATCGTGTAGCACGAGACCTTGCCCGGCCGTTCGCAGGCGATCCACTCCTGCAGCGCGAAGGCATGCGCCACCTCGCGGTCCACGACGGCGATCCGGTTCTGCTTGCCCGGCACCACCTCGCGCAGCACCACCGCCTTCTCCATGTTGGGCGCCACGGCGAGGAAGGCGCCCTTCTCGCAGAGGCGCCGCAGGATGCGCCTCGCCTCCTGATCGATGCGCTCCCCGGACGGGCCGGGGGCGCGGGTCTCGACGGTTTGAATGGCCGCTTCACGCATGTCTGTCTTCTCCTCCTGGGTCGCGGGGCTTGGGGCATAGAGTTGGCCGATCCGGTCGAGCGCCTCGTCCACGAGCGGATCTTCCCGCAGGGCCTCGACCCGACGGACCTGCCGCATCACCGTGGAAGCATGGCAGCCCTTGTGGCGGGCAAGCGCGCGCAGCGTCTGCCCGGCGGCCACGTGCGAGAGGTAGGTCGCGGCCTGTTCCGGAAGCCATCCGGGGAGCCGCGAGGGCGGGGGAACTTGAAGATCCAGGCCAGGATCGGAAGGGGGACGTATCCGCGTCACAACAGCGCCATCCGATAAAATTTTCGATTAACTCGTCTTAAAGTTGATTCGTGAATCGTTTGTAAACAACGGAAATATCACACTTTTCCTCGAAGTCGTTAACGGACTTAGCGAACGGTGATCGTATAAGTTGCGCAACACCCGACCCGCTCGCGCCATGATCCCGGCCATCGGAACCGCAGATTCGCCGAGGCTTCGCATGACCGACTTCGCTTCGCTCCTGACCGCTCTTCGCCGCCCGCGCATCCTGATCGCCGCGGCCCGCGCCGGCCTCGCGGATTACCGGCGGGAGCGCGACCTGCGCCGGCTCAGACGGTCGGAGAAGGCCGCGCCGGAGAGCACGTTCGGCTCGCTTCTCGCCGAGGAGCGGGAGCTCGAGGCGCACCGGGCCTCGGGCGTGGCGACCTACAGTTCGCGCCGGCACATCGCCGTCCTGACCGCGCTGCTCGCGGAGGCGCGGCTCGATCCGGGCTCCGCTCCCGCCTGATCCCATGATGCATTCGAGGTGAGTCCGAAGGCGGTCCCCGTGGCCGCCTCTTGACTCTTTTTCCGGCCGGGCAGATGTTGGAACAAAACAGGAACATAAGGGATGCGAGATGGCACCGCCCTCCTCTCCGCGCACCTCTCCATGCCAGAGCGCGCCACCTGGGCCCGCGGCGATGCCGAAGGATGCGTGCCGCTTGGCGCGCCCGCGCTCGACACCGCTCTGGGGGGCGGGCTGGCGCGGGGCCGGCTGCATGAGGTCTTCGCCCGGTCTCCCGCCGACTCGGTCGCGGCCGCGGGATTCTCGGCGATGCTCGCCATCCGTGTACCGGGCGAGATCATCTGGCTCAGGCAGGCGCGCACCGCGCGGAGCGTGCCCTATCCTCCGGGCCTCGCCGAGATCGGCCTCGACCCCGCCCGGCTGGTTCTCGTCACGCTCCCCGATGTCACCGCGCTGCTGCGCGCGGCGGCGGATGCCGTGCGCTGCCCCGGCGTCGGCGTGGTGATGGTCTCGGTGGCCGGCAACCCGCGCCTCTTGGATCTCACAGCCACCCGGCGGCTCGCGCTCGCGGCGGAACGGACGGGGGCGACCGTTCTGCTTACCCGCGTGGCGGCGAAGGAGAACCCGAGCGCGGCGCGGACTCGCTGGCGCGTCGCCGCCGCGCCTTCCGCGCCGCTCGCCGGAATGGCGCCGGGGGCGCCGCTCGCTGGAATGGCGCCGGGGGCGCCGACGCTGCGGCTCGAACTGCCGCGACGCCGCGGCGGCCCGCCCGCCGGGCCCTGGGTGATGGAGTGGGATCGTGCGGAAAGATGCCTGCGCCCCTTCGGAGAAACCGCCCGCGCCGCGCGGGACGCGGCGGCGCTACCTCGCGCTCTTCCCGCCGCTGCTCGCCCCGGACCGGATACGCCGGAACGCCGGATCGCCTGAGGGGCCCTTCGCCCTCGTCGAGACCCGCCGCGGCGCGATCCGGCTCGTCGCCTGCGACGCGGGGGCGCTCTCGCTCGGCCTCGCGCCCGACATGACGCTCGCCGATGCGCGGGCGCGGGTGCCGGAACTCGCGGCGCTGCCCCATGACGCGGAGGCCGATCTGCGCTGGCTCGAAGACATCGCCGACCTCTGCGACCGCTATTCGCCGATGGTGGCGGCGGATCTCGCGCAAGGGCTCACCCTCGATATCACCGGATGCGACCATCTCTTTGGAGGAGAACGCGAAATGGCGCGCGACGCGATCGCGTGCCTGGCGGCGCTCGGCCTCGGCGTCCGGCCGGGACTCGCCGACACGCCCGAGGCGGCGCGCGCGCTCGCCCGGTTCGGCCATGGCGGGGCGCGGAGCGAAGCGGAGGCGATCCGGCGCCTACCCACCGCCGCGCTCCGCCTCGATCCGGAGGCCGAGACCGCGCTCATCCGCGCCGGGCTGCGCCGGATCGGCGATCTCGCCGACCGGCCGACCGCGCCGCTCACCGCGCGGTTCGGGGCGGAGGCGACGGCCCGGCTCGACCGGCTGCTCGGCCGGGCGAGTTCGCGCATCACGCCGCGCCGCCCACCTCCCGCGCTCAGCTTCGCCCGGAGCTTCGCCGAGCCGATCGGCCGCGTCTCCGACGCGCTCGCCGCCCTCGCGGGCCTCGCCGGCCAGGCCGAACGCGAACTCATCCGGCGCGGCCTCGGCGGCCGGACCTTCGAGGCGCGTTTCTACCGCGGCGACGGCCAGATCCGCCGCGTCGCGGTCGAGACCGGCCTGCCGACCCGCGACCCCGCGCTGGTGCTCCGCCTGATCGGCGCCCGGATCGAAGCGCTCAGCGATCCGATCGACCCGGGCTTCGGCTTCGACGCGCTCCGCCTCGACGTGCTCCGGACCGATCCGCTTCGCCCCGCGCAGATCCTCGCGGGGGAGCCCGGCGCGGCCGGGCGCGGGCGCGCGATGACGGAAACCGTGGCGGAACTCGTGGGCCAGCTCAGCGCCCGGTTCGGCGCGGAGCGGGTGCGCCGCTTCCTGCCGCGCGACAGCCATGTCCCCGAACGCGCCGCGCGGAGCCTGCCCGCGCTCGACGACGCGGGCAGGCCCGAATCCAAGCCTGAATCCAAATCCGAATCCATGCCCTGGTCGATCCCCGCCGGCTCGGACCCGCCGCTCCGCCCCTTCGAGCTTCTCGGCCGGCCCGAACCCGTCGTGGTCATCACCGAACCGCCGGACGGGATGCCCCTCCGCCTCCTCTGGCGTGGCGCGACGCATGACCTGACCCGCCGCGAGGGGCCGGAGCGGATCGCCGCCGAGTGGTGGAACGCGCCCGGGGACATCGCCGAGACCCGCGACTATTACCGCGTCGAGGATACGGAGGGCCGACGTTTCTGGATCTATCGCGCGGCGCCGCCCGACCGGAACGCGCAGCCGCGCTGGTTCCTGCACGGGTTCTTCGCATGAGCGATTTCGCCGAACTCGTCGCCGCGACCAGCTATTCCTTCCTGCGCGGCGCCTCGCATCCTTCGGAGATCGTCGCCCGCGCGCTGGCGCTCGGCCTCGCCGGGATCGGCATCGCCGACCGCAACACGGTGGCGGGCGTCGTGCGCGCGCATGTGGCGCTCCGCGACGCGCCGGAGCGGGTCCGCGCCGCGCTCGCGGCGGAGAAGCGCGCCCGCGGCCTGCCGCCCGAACTCACGCTCGAGGAGGTGCTACGCTGCGAGATCCCGCTCCGCCTCGTCACCGGCGCCCGGCTGGTCTTCTGCGACGGCACGCCCGATATCGTCGCCTATCCCGCGACCCGCCACGGCTGGGGCCGGCTCACCCGGCTGCTGACCAAGGGCAACCTGCGCGCGACCAAAGGCGGCTGCCTCCTCCATTTCGACGATCTGCTCGGCCATCTCGACGACCTGCTCCTGATCGTCCTGCCCGCGACGAGCGCCGGGATGCCGAGCCCACATGCGAAACCTCCCGACTACGACTTCGGCGAGACCGTCATCCCGCATCTCACCCCCGTCCCGGTCGAACCGCCCGAGGGCCTCGCCGATCTTGTCGCGCGCCTCGCCGCCGCGGCTCCCGATCGGGTCTGGCTCGGTGCCACAATGCCGCTCGGCGGATCGGACCAACAGCGGCTCGACGAACTGGCCCGGATCGCGGCGGAAGCGGGCGTGCCACTCATTGCCACCAACGACGCGCTCTACGCCGAGCCCGCGCATCGCCCGCTCCAGGACGTGCTCGCCTGCGTGCGTGAAGGGGTGACGCTCGCCGAAGCCGGCCGGCGGCTCGAGGCGAACGCGGAGCGGCACCTGAAACCGCCGCTCGAGATGGCGCGTCTCTTCCGCGCCAGGCCCGAGGCGGTGACGGAGACGCTGCGCTTCCTGAACCGGATCGGCTTCACCCTCGACGAGCTGCGCTACGAATACCCCGACGAGCCGGTGCCCGAGGGCTGGGACGCGGGCGACTGGCTCGAACACCTGGTGATGGAGGCCGCCCACGCGCGCTATGGCACCCCCCTGCCCGCGAAGGTCGAAGCGCTGATCGACGAGGAATTCCGGCTCATCCGCGCGCAGGCTTACGCGCATTATTTCCTGACCGTCTACGATCTCGTCCGTTTCGCCCGCGCGCAGGAACCGCCGATCCTCTGCCAGGGGCGCGGCTCGGCGGCGAATTCCATCGTCTGCTTCCTGCTCGGCGTCACCTCGGTCGATCCGATGAAACACGATCTGCTCTTCTCGCGCTTCGTCTCGGAGGAACGGCGGGAGCCGCCCGACATCGACGTCGATTTCGAGCACGAGCGGCGCGAGGAGGTGATCCAGTACATCTACCGCCGCTACGGCCGCCATCGCGCCGGCCTCGCCGCGACCGTGATCCATTACCGCTCGCGGAGCGCGATCCGCGAGACCTGCAAGGCGCTCGGGCTCAGCGAGGACATCGCTCAGCGCTTGGTGAGCACGGTCTGGGGCAGCCCCGGCGGCAGCCATCCGGGCAGCGCGCCGAAGGCGGGGCGGAACCCCGGCGGGATCTTACGGCGGATCACCGAGGCGGGCTTCTCGCTCGACAATCCCGAGATCCGCCGCTTGCGCGCGCTCCTCGCGCGGCTGCTGGGCACACCCTTTCCGCGCCATCTGTCGCAGCATGTCGGCGGCTTCGTCCTGACCCGGGGGCGGCTCGACGAGACGGTGCCGATCCACAACGCCGCGATGAAGGACCGGAGCTTCATCGAATGGGACAAGGACGATATCGCGGCCCTCGGGCTCATGAAGGTCGATGTGCTGGCGCTCGGGATGCTGACCTGTCTCCGCAAGGCCTTCGACATGATCCGCGATCAGGGCCTCGGCGATCACACGCTGACCGTCGATCTCGAATCGGATGATCCGGCGGTCTACGAGATGCTCCGGACCGGCGACAGCATCGGCGTCTTCCAGGTCGAGAGCCGGGCGCAGATCAACATGCTGCCCCGGCTGAGGCCGAAGAACCTCTACGATCTGACGGTACAGGTCGCGATCGTGCGCCCCGGCCCGATCGAGGGCGAGATGGTTCATCCCTATCTCCGCCGCCGCGCAGGGCTCGAAGACGTCGAATTCCCCTCGCCCGCGCCGCCGCATCCGCCCGACGAGTTGCGGCGCCTGCTCGGCAAGACCTATGGCGTGCCGCTCTTTCAGGAGCAGGCGATGAAGCTCGCCATCGTCGCGGCGGGATTCACGCCTTCGGAGGCGAACCAGCTTCGCCGGGCGATGGCGACCTTCAGGAACCTCGGCAATATCGAGGATTTCCGCGACAAGCTGATCGCCGGCATGGTCGGCCGCGGCTACGAGCCGGGCTTCGCCGAACGCTGCTTCCGCCAGATCGAGGGCTTCGGCAGTTACGGCTTCCCCGAGAGCCATGCGCTCTCCTTCGCCCGGCTCGTCTATGTCTCCGCCTGGATCAAGTGCCACCACCCTGGCATCTTCGCCTGCGCGCTCCTCAACTCGCAGCCGATGGGCTTCTATGCGCCGGCGCAGATCGTGCGCGACGCGCGCGAGCATGGCGTCGAGGTGCGCCCGATCGATGTGAACGCGAGCTTCTGGGACAATGCGCTGGAACCGGGCGACGACCCGCGCAATCCGGCGATCCGCCTCGGCTTCCGCCAGATGGACGGTTTCCGCGAGGACTGGGCCGAACGGCTCGCGGAGTCGCGGCGGGCCGGCACCTTCGCCGACCCCGAGGCCTTGTCGCTTCGCGCGGAACTGCCGGGCCGGGGCCTCAGGCTCCTCGCCGACGCCGACGCCTTCCGTTCGATGGGCCTCGGCCGCCGCGCCGGGCTCTGGGAGGCGCGGCGCGTACCGGAGAGCGAACTGCCGCTCTTCGCCGCCGCCTCCGCGCGCGAACTCGGGGCCGAGCCCGAGTTTCTCCTGCCCGCGATGCCGGAGGCGGAGGAGGTGGCGACCGACTACCAGACCACGCGCCTCTCGCTCCGCGCCCATCCGTTGAGCTTCCTGCGCGAGACCCTGCGCCGCGAAGGCGTGCTCAGCGCCGCCGAGATCGCCACCACCCGCGACGGCGCGCGGGTGCGCGCGGCGGGCCTCGTGCTGGTGCGCCAGCGTCCGGGCAAGGGCAATGCGATCTTCGTCACGCTCGAGGACGAGACCGGCATCGTGAACGTGCTGATCTGGGCGCGGATCTTCGAGCGGATGCGCCGCGCGGTCATGGCCTCGCGGCTGATGCGGGTCGAGGGTCGAATCCAGCGCAGCCGCGAGGGCGTCACGCATCTGATGGGGACCGGCGCGGCGGACCGATCGGCCCTGCTGTCACAACTCACCGACCTCTCCGGGGCGCCCCCGCCCCGGGCAGGTCACCCGAGGAATCATCGATCATTCCTCAAGTCCCGTGACTTCCATTAGACTTTTGAGATCGATCCTTCGGTTACTCTATTCTTTCGTTCCAGAGTAAAAGAAAAAATCAGGCGTGTCCGATGACACGCCTGATAAGGTGGGCACCAGGAAAGACGGACGTCAGCCGATCCGGAGCACAAGGGTGGAAACCCTGATCTCAGCACAAATCGGTACGATATACGGTGGAAATCGCAGAAAAGGGCGTGGTTGACGCGGGGCAGAACCCGCTTTCAGCGCGGCCTCGTCGACGCTCTCCTCGGCGCCGTAGCGAGCCCATTTGCCCGGATCACAGAACTCCTTCGAACTGTCGTCGTGCCTCCCTGTAACGAACATGTAATGGAGTTTCGTCCGCCGCAATCGTCCTCGGCGGGCTCCGCCGATGAAGCCGCCCGACTGTGGCATCCTTGCACCGCTCATCCGGGAGCCCACGCCGCGAAAATCGCGCCCGACACCGGCCGCGGCGCGGAAGCACATTTCCCGGCCTCACGAGTCGTGCGACAACCTTTCCGAATATCCCCCGCCGGAGCTTCCATGGCCGAGCCCGAACCCGAGATCGAGATCTCGCCCGTCACGAACACGGCTCGCGAAGACAGGCGACCGGCGGACCTCCGTTTTCAGCCGTACCGGCTGGCGCGATTGCTGCTCCTGATCGCATCGATTCTCGTCAGCCTGTGGATCCTCGCCACGCTCGTCCGGCTGGTTACCGGGCTCTGACTGACCGCGAACGCGCCACCGCGGCCGAGACGCGCCGGGCCCGCCGCGCGACCGAGGATCATGTTCCGCGCGCAAGCATTGGCGGCGCGTCCCCTGCTACTGAAGAAACAGATCGCGGTTCGCCCGGATCTCCTCGACCAGAAAATCCGAACAGTAGCGGATGCGGGCGAGGTCGCGGATGTCGGCGTGGACGATCAGCCAGAAGGCGCGGGTGATCCGGACCTGATCGGCCAGGACATGCCTCAGCCGCGGCTCGCGCGCGGCCATGAACCGGGGCAGGACGCAGAGGCCGGCGTTGGCGAGCGTCATGTTGAACTGCGCCACGAGATTCGAACTGGCGATCCATGGGTCGGTATCCTTCGAGACCAGCGGCAGATAGTCGAGCTGCTCGGCGTAGATCAGATCCGGGATATAGCCGACGAACCTATGCTCGCGCAGATCGCGGGAGGTGATCGGCTCGCCGTGCTTCGCCAGATAGCCTTTCGCGCCGTAGAGGCAGAGGTCGTAATCCGTCAGCTTGCGCGCGTAGAGCCGGCCTGCCTCGGGGCGCTCCAGCCCGATCGCGAGGTCGGCCTCGCGCTTGGTGAGGTTGAAGAGCCGCGGCATCGTTACAAGCTCGAGCAGCAGTTCCGGATGCGGCGCGCTCATCACCGGCAGCCGGGGCGCGAGGAAGCTGGTGCCGAACCCGTCCGTGGCGCCGATCCGGACCGAGCCTGCGATCCGCGAGCTCGACCCCGAGATCTCCTGCGACGCCCGAAGCGCCAGCGTCTCGATCTCCTGCGCCGTCCGCAGGAATTTCTCGCCCTGCGGCGTCAGACGATAGCCGCTGACGCTGCGCTCGAAGAGCTGCGTTCCGAGGTCTTCCTCCAGGCTCTTGATCCGGCGGCTCAGCGTCGTGTGATCGATCCCGAGCCTGCGGGCCGCGGTGGTGAGCCGCCCCGCGCGAGCGATGGCGAGGAAGGATACCATCGCGCCCCAATCATATTTGGCCATATGGGAATCCGTGCAAGGGTATAGCGCAACCTTACCGATTTACGTGCGTCGCTCAACATATCATTCTCCCCCCAGACAACGAGACAGATCGACCGGAGTGAACGTACCGATGACCAAGGAACTCACCCACTTCATCGACGGCGAGGCCGTCACCGGCGGCTCCGGACGGTTCGCCGACGTGTTCGACCCCAACACCGGCGAGGTTCAGGCCCGCGCCCCCCTCGCCTCCCGCGAGGAAGTCACCCGCGCCATCGACGGCGCCGAACGCGCGCAGCCGGGCTGGGCGGCGCAGAACCCGCAGAAGCGCGCCCGCGTGCTGATGAAGTTCGTCGATCTCGTGAACCGCGAGATGGACTCGCTCGCCCGGATGCTTTCCGCCGAGCATGGCAAGACCATCGCCGATGCGAAGGGCGACATCCAGCGCGGGCTCGAAGTGGTCGAATTCGCGATCGGCATCCCGCATCTCCTGAAGGGCGAATACACCGACAGCGCCGGTCCCGGCATCGACGTCTATTCCATGCGCCAGCCGCTCGGCGTGGTCGCGGGGATCACGCCCTTCAACTTCCCGGCGATGATCCCGCTCTGGAAGGCGGCGCCGGCGATCGCCTGCGGCAACGCCTTCGTGCTGAAGCCGTCGGAGCGCGATCCCTCGGTTCCGCTGCGGCTCGCCGAGCTTTTCATGGAAGCGGGCCTGCCGGCCGGGATCTTCAACGTGGTGAACGGCGACAAGGAGGCGGTGGACACGCTCATCGACGACCCGCGCGTCAAGGCGCTCGGGTTCGTCGGATCGAGCGACATCGCCCAGTACATCTACGAAGGCGCCGCCCGGCACGGCAAGCGCGCGCAGTGTTTCGGCGGTGCGAAGAACCACATGATCATCATGCCGGACGCCGACCTCGACCAGGTGACCGACGCGCTCGTCGGCGCGGGCTTCGGATCGGCGGGGGAACGCTGCATGGCGATCTCGGTCGCGGTCCCGGTCGGCGAGGGCACGGCGGACGCGGTGATCGAGCGGCTCGTGCCGAAGGTCGAGGCGCTGAAGGTCGGCATCTCCACCGACGAGAGCGCGGACTACGGCCCCCTCGTGACCCGGGCGGCGCTGGAACGCGTGCGCGGCTACATCGACATCGGCAAGTCGGAGGGCGCCGAGCTTCTCGTCGATGGCCGCGACTTCCGCCTCCAGGGCCATGAGAACGGCTTCTTCATGGGCCCCTGCCTCTTCGACCGGGTGACCCCCGACATGCGGATCTACAAGGAGGAGATCTTCGGACCCGTCCTCTCGGTCGTCCGCGCCAATTCCTACGAGGAAGCGGTCGGGCTCGCGAGCAACCACGAATACGGCAACGGGGTCGCGATCTACACCCGCGACGGCGACGCCGCCCGTGACTTCGTCTCGAAGGTCAATGTCGGCATGGTTGGGGTGAACGTGCCGATCCCGGTTCCGATCGCCTACCACACCTTCGGCGGCTGGAAGCGGTCCGGATTCGGTGACCTGAACCAGCATGGACCCGACTCGATCCGGTTCTACACCAAGACCAAGACGGTCACGTCGCGCTGGCCGTCCGGCGTGAAGGACGGAGCGAGCTTCGTCATCCCGACGATGAACTGACCCCGAAACTGATCCCTGCCAGGCAATTCAAAGAAGAACGGGAGGACTACGAATGCGGTACAAGGACTTGCATCGAGAAGGACACGCCCGGCCTCAGCTTCGGTCCGAACGAGAAGAAGATGGGCTGGAACGCGCAGCCGACCCGGCAGGTCATCCTCGAGGATGCCCGCATCCCGAAGGAGAACCTGCTCGGCGAGGTCGGCCAGGGGTTCAAGATCGCGATGGCGGGGCTCAATGGCGGCCGGCTCAACATCGGCGCCTGCTCGCTCGGCGGCGGACAGGGCGCGCTCGACCAGACGCTCACCTACATGAGCGAGCGCCAGGCCTTCGGCAAGAAGCTCTCGGACTTCCAGGCGCTGCAGTTCCGCCTCGCCGACATGGCGACCGAGCTCGAAGCGGCCCGCGGCCTGCTCTGGCGCGCCGCCGCCGCGCTCGACGCGAAGAAGCCCGAGGCGACGCGGCTCTGCGCGATGGCCAAGCGCTTCGCGACCGACGCGGGCTTCAACGCCGCGAACGAGGCGCTGCAGCTTCATGGCGGCTACGGCTATCTCGCGGAGTACGGGGTCGAGAAGATCGTGCGCGATCTCCGCGTGCACCAGATCCTCGAAGGCACCAACGAGATCATGCGCCTCATCATCGGCCGCGACCTGGTTCGCGACTGAGCAGGCCGGAGGTACGGAGTGAAGAAGATGATCGCATTCATCGGATTGGGGAACATGGGCCTGCCCATGGCGGAGAACCTCGTCAGGGCCGGCAACGAGGTCGTGGGCTTCGACGTGACGCCCGAGGCGCTGGAGCGCGCCGAGGCGCAGGGGGTGAAGGCGACCTCCGCGCTCGAAGAGGCGGTGGGCGGCGCCGAGGTCGTCGTCACCATGCTGCCGAGCGGCAAGCATCTCGTCTCGGTCTATGAACAGATCCTCGATCATGTGGCGGAAGGCGCGCTCCTGATCGACTGTTCCACCGTCGACGTGGCCTCCTCGCGGAAGGGCCACGAGATGGGGGCCGCCAAGGGTCTCGCGACCGTCGACGCCCCGGTCTCGGGCGGGGTGAGCGGGGCCGCGGCCGGAACGCTGACCTTCATGGCCGGCGGCGCGGCGGCGGCGATCGAACGGGCGCGGCCGCTGCTTGAGGTCATGGGCAGCCGGGTCGTGGTCTGCGGAGACCCGGGCGCGGGACAGGCGGCGAAGGCCTGCAACAACATGGTGCTCGGCATCGCGATGATCGCGACCGGCGAGGCCTTCGTCCTCGCGGAGCGGCTCGGCCTGTCGCATCAGGCGCTCTTCGACGTGCTTTCGACCTCCTCGGGCCAGAGCTGGGCGCTGACCAACCACTGCCCGGTGCCGGGGCCGGTCCCGACGAGCGCGGCGAACCACGACTACAAGCCCGGCTTCGCGGCGGCGCTGATGCTGAAGGATCTCGGCCTCGCGCGCGACGCGGCCGCCTCGGTCGGAGCCGACACCCGGCTCGGCCAGGCCGCGGTCAAGCTCTACGAGGAATTCGTCGAGAACGATCCGAAGGGGCTCGACTATTCCGCCGTCATCGATCTCGTCCGCCAGCATTCGGAGGCCCGGTCATGAGCGCATCCGCGTTCGATACTGAGTTCGAGACCATTCTCGTGACCCGCGAGGACCGTGTCGCTCTCGTCACGCTGAACCGTCCCAAGGCGCTCAACGCGCTCAACACCCGGGTCATGGAGGATGTGACTGGCGCGCTCGGCCTGCTCGACGCGGATGACGGGATCGGCTGCGTCGTCATCACCGGCTCGGAGAAGGCCTTCGCGGCCGGGGCCGATATCCGCGAGATGTCGGACAAGAGCTATTCCGAGATGGTCGCCTCCGACTATTTCGCCGGCTGGGAGGCGATGACCCGCGTCCGCAAGCCGATCATCGCGGCGGTGGCCGGCTTCGCCCTCGGCGGCGGCTGCGAGCTTGCGATGATGAGCGACATCATCATCGCCGCCGATACCGCGAAATTCGGGCTGCCGGAAGTGAAGCTCGGCGTCATCCCCGGCATCGGCGGATCGCAGCGGCTGACGCGCGCCATCGGCAAGGCGCGGGCGATGGAGCTCTGCCTGACCGGCCGCATGATCGACGCGGCCGAGGCGGATCGCGCCGGGCTCGTCGCGCGGGTGGTCCCGGCGCGGGATCTGATGACCGATGCGATGGCAACCGCCGCCACGATCGCCTCGATGTCGCTGCCGTCGCTGCGGCTCATCAAGGAGGCGATCAACCGGTCCGAGGAAATCTCGCTCGCCGAAGGCGTGCGCTATGAGCGGCGGGCGTTCCACGGGCTCTTCGGATCGCATGACCAGATCGAGGGCATGAAGGCCTTCCTCGAGAAGCGCCCCCCGGATTTCGCGCACCGGTGACCGTCATGAGCCCGAAAGACACCGCCTTCCCCGGCACACCCGATTTCACCCGCGAACCGGACCGGTTCGGCGAGATCGGCTGCCGGTCGGATCACGGACCCCATCGCATGGTCTACGCCGACTGGGGCCCGCTCGACGCGGAAACGGTGGTCGTCTGTGTCCACGGGCTCACGCGGCAGGGGCGCGACTTCGATCCGGTCGCGGCCGCGCTCGCGGACGAAGGTGTCCGGGTGATCTGCCCGGATCTTCCGGGACGCGGACGGAGCGAGCCTCTGCCCAATATTCTCGACGACAATCTCGCGCGGTACCGCGACGACCTGCTGCGCCTGCTGGCCGAACTCGGCGACCGGCCGGTTCACTGGATCGGCACCTCGCTCGGCGGGTTGCTCGGAATGATGCTCGCCGCATCGGGAGCGCCGATCTCGCGGCTGGTGGTCAATGACATCGGTCCCGAAGTTCCGACCGCCGCGTCGACGCGGGTGATCTTCAAGCTCATCCAGGCGCCCACTTCCTTCGCCTCCTTCGCGGCGGCGGAGAACTTCTTCCGGACCAAGTTCGCCGCCTACGGAGAACTCAGCGACGCGCACTGGCGGCACATCACCCGCCACAGCACATCCGAGCAGCCGAACGGCCGGTACCGGTGGCTGTTCGATCCCCGGATCGGCTTCGGCTTCCACATGGCGCGGAGCCCGCGGCTCGATCTCTGGGCGGAATGGCGGAGCATCGCCGCCCCGATCCTGATCCTCAGAGGCGTCCAGTCCGACTTCCTGAGCGCCGGCCTCGCGCGCGAGATGCTCGACACCAACCGGGGTGCCCGGCTCCACGAGGTCGAAGGCGTCGGCCACATGCCGATGCTCGCGACCGCCACCGAGATCCGGACCATCCTCGACTTTCTCTTGAGACCTTGAAGGAGGAGCACGTGACCAAGAAGAGCAACGCCCCCTTCCCCTGGTTCGACCCGCTCGCGGTCGGGCGCCAATGGGGCGAGATCGCGGCCAAGAGCCAGAAGGTGCTGGCCGGTTCGGCCACCGGCCTCGAACAGGCGCGAACCGTGGTCCCCGATTCGGCGGTTCAGGCCTGGGGCCGGTTCTGGCAGGACGTGGCGCTCAACCCGGCGCGCCTCGCCATGCCGAACCTCGGCGACGCCTCCGCCCGGGCGAACCCGCGCGACCGGCGCTTCAAGCACGAGGCCTGGGAGCAGCAGCCCGGTTTCAAGGCGCTCCGCGACAGCTATCTGATCGGCTCGGACTGGCTCCGCCATCTCGTCGAAGGCGCGGAGAACCTCTCGCCGGCCGACCGCAAGCGCGTCAACTTCTACGCGGAACAGCTGATCGACGCGATGGCGCCGACGAACTTCTGGGCGACCAACCCGGAGGTGCTGGCGAAAGTCTCCGAGACCGGCGGGATCAACCTGCTGGAAGGCTTCTCGAACTTCCTCGACGATGTCGCCGCCGGCGCGGGCCATGTGCGGCGGGCGGACCCGGAGGCCTTCAGGTTCGGCGTCGACATCGCCGCGGCCAAGGGCTCGGTCATCCTGCGTACCGATCTGATGGAGCTCATCCAGTTCGAACCGACCACGCCGAAGGTCGATCAGGTGCCGCTCCTGATCGTGCCGCCCTGGGTCAACAAATACTACCTCTTCGATCTGAAGAAGAAGTCGAGCTTCATCCAGTGGGCGGTCGACCAGGGCCTCACCGTCTTCACGATCTCCTGGGTCAATCCCGACGAGCGCCACGCCGAGAAGGATTTCGAGGACTACTACGCCGAAGGCTTCAAGGCCGCCGTCGACGCGATCCTGGAGACGACGGGCGAATCCCGCGTCAACGTCTTCAGCTACTGCCTCGGCGGCACGCTGACCGCGACCAGCCTCGCCTGCATGGCCGCCGAGAAGGACGACCGCGTGGCCTCGGCGACGCTTGTCGCGGCGATGACGGATTTCACGGATTTCGGTGATTTCGAGGTCTTCGTCGATCCCGACCAGATCGAGAGCCTGAGAAGTGCGACGCGCGAGAAGGGCCATGTCACAAGCGGCGATCTCTCCCTACTCTTCAGCCTGCTCCGGGCCAACGACCTGATCTGGTCCTCGGTCGTCAGCCGCTACCTCCTCGCCGAGGACAGGTTGGCCTCGGACATGCTCTACTGGTTCTCCGACGGGATCGGCATGCCGGCGAAGATGCTCGACACCTTCATGCGGCGGATCATGCTCGAGAACGTGCTGGCCAGCCCGGGCGCGCTCTCGTTCCACGGCACGCCGATCGACCTCGCCAAGGTCAGGACGCCGCTCTGCTTCGTGTCGATGAAGGACGACCATGTCGCGGGCTGGGAGGCGACCTACCGGGGCGCTGCCAGGTTCAGGACCGAGAAGCGCTTCATCCTCGGCGGCTCCGGACACAATGCCGGAACGATCAACCCGCCCGCCGCCGGCCGCCACGGCTACTGGCTGAACGACGACTTCCCCGCCGAGCCGGAGGCCTGGCTCGCCGCCGCCGAGAAACACGAGGGATCGTGGTGGACCGAATGGCGGAACTGGCTCGGACGCCACGGCGGCGAGCAGGTACCGGCGCGGCCGGTCGAGGATGGCAAGCTGCCGGTCCTCGAAGCGGCGCCGGGAAGCTACGCCCGCCAGGGCCACTGACCACCGAATAGCAGCGGAACCGGCGCTCCCGAGAGCGAGCGCCGGAGAGCCGAAACGCGACCCGCGCCCGAACCCGGGCCTTGCGGGGCGGGGAAGCGCGCGCCTGCGCTCCTGCGATGAATATTACATAATATCAACAAGATAATCCAACGGAGGATACCGTGCAGACCATCGATGTTCACAAGGTCGCGGATTCGTCGCGATTCAACAAGTTTCACGGCCTCATCCTGTTCTGGGGCGTCCTGATCCTCATCATCGACGGCTATGATCTCGCCATCGTCGGCGCGGCGCTCCCCTCGATCATGGAAGAGATGGGCGTCGATGCCACCCAGGCGGGGTTCATGGCGAGCTCGGCGCTCTTCGGCATGATGGTCGGCGCGATGCTGCTCGGCACGATCGCCGACCGCGTCGGACGGCGGCTCGCGATCTGCATCTCCGTCGTGCTGTTCAGCGTCTTCACCGCCGCCGCGGGGCTCGCGAGCGACCCGATCACCTTCAGCGTGCTGCGCTTCATCGCGGGCCTCGGGATCGGCGGCGTGCTTCCGATCATGACCGCTGAATTGGCCCCCGTTTCGACCGGACACTTGAGCACAGCCATGGAGGCTTAGGCATATGCCTGAGCACGTGCTTATGTCTGAGATAGAGATCATCACTGATGGCGGCCGTCG
>NZ_JBKQWU010000043.1:0-29815 GCF_047275745.1 Amaricoccus sp. W119
AGAGATCGCCTTCGAGATAGGCTTCCATCTGGGCCGAGAGAAAGCGGTGCTTCGAGAAGAGGTGCCCGCCGCGCTTGCGCCGGCGCTCGAACTCGACCGCGCGCGCGGGGTCGAAGAAGATCACTGCCTCCACGCCGAGGCATCCGTTCTTGGTACCGCCCAGGGAGAGCACGTCGATGCCGGCGCGTTGCGCGAGATCCGCCGGCGCGCAGCCGAGCGCGGCGACCGCGTTCGCGAACCGCGCCCCGTCCAGGTGGCAGGGCATTCCGGCGGCGCGCGCGAGGCCGGTCAGTTCGCGCATCGCCTCGGGCGCGTAGACCGTTCCGGCCTCGGTCACATTGGTGAGGCTGAGCGCGCCGGCCGCGACGTTATGAACACCGGCGCGCGCCGGGATCGCGGCGCCGAGCGCCTCCGGGTCGATCCGCCCGTGCTCGCCCGGCAGGACCGTGAGCTTCGCCCCGTCGGAGAAGAATTCGGGCGCCGCGCATTCATCCTCCTCGATATGCGCCTGGTAATGGCAGAAGATGGTCTCCCAGGGCCGGACGAGGCAGGCGAGGGCGAGCGCGTTCGCGGCCGTTCCGGTGCCCACCAGATGAACGGCAGCCTCGGGCGCGGCGAAGATGCCGCGCACCCGCGCCGTTACCCGCTCCATCGCCGCTTCCGCGCCATAGCCGGGCGTGAACTCCTCGTTCGCGCGAGCCACCGCGTCGAGCACCGCCGGATGCGCGGGCCCGGCATTGTCGGAGGTGAACCACATCAGCACTGATCCTCGATGATGAAGTCTTCGAGGTCATCCTCGTCGACGTCGTATTCGGCGGTCATCCGCCCCTTGAGCGACACCCCGGCGCGGTGCACCGAATCGGGATCGCCCGAGATCAGCGGGTGCCAGTCGTAGAGGTCGTGGCCGTCATGGATCAGCCGGTAGGCGCAGGTCCGCGGCATCCAGTCGATGATCCGTTCGAGACTGTCGCGATCCATCACCACGCAGCCCGGGACAAGTTGCTTGCGCAGCGCATAATTGCCGCAGCGGCAGGTGCCGAGGTCGAGCAGGCGGCAGGCAACGGACGTATAGGCGATCTCGCCCGTCTCGTCGTCCTCGAGCTTCAGCAGGCAGCATTTGCCGCAGCCGTCGCAGAGCGCCTCCCATTCGTGCCGCGGCAATTCCTCCAGTGGAAAGCGGCGCCAGAATTCGGGGCGCAGGTTGGAGCGATCGATCGGATCGCCCTTCGTGGCATGGCGGCGTGTCTTCATGGTGCGAGCATGGGCCGGATCGGGGTGCTTCGGAAGAGCGTTTCCGCTCATGAAGCCGCCCGCGCGGGCAGGGCGCGCCAGCGGGCGGCGGTCATCGCGAAGGCGAGCCGGTCCGCGGACGGCTTGCCATCCGGATGGACGAAGGCCGGATCGATCTCGAAGGCGAGCCGCTCCATCACCCGCACCGAACGCGGATTGCCCTTCCGGGTCAGTGCGACGACGCGGTCGAGCCCGAGCGTGCCGAAACCGTAGTCGAGCCAGCCGCGCGCCGCCTCCGCCGCGTAGCCCTGGCGCTGGTAGCGGGGAAAGAGCGCCCAGCCGATCTCGCAAAGCGGCGGCTCGCGCAGGATCGCGAGGCCCGATATCCCGAGGAAGGCGCCATCCCCCCGGCGTTCGATCGCGCCATAGGCGAGGTCTTCCTCCTGCCAGCAGGCGAGGTAGAATTCGAAGAGCGCCCGGCAATCCTCGCGCGACAGCGCGGCGAGCGGGTCGCCGGCCAGCGCCGGATCGGCGAAGAGCGCCATGAAATGATCCTCGTCCCGGGCGAGGAACGGCCGCAGGATCAGCCGCGCGGTCTCGATCCTCATGGGTGCGCCGTCCAGTCCGCCCGGGCGAGCGTGAAGCTGACATGGCGCCGGAGTGGGCTGCCCTCGGGGATCGCGGGATGGTCGAAATCGAGCTGCTCCGCCCGCCGCATCCCGAGACGCCGCATCACGGCCTGCGACGGCAGGTTCGGAACGGCGGTGAAGGCGACGATCTCCGGGAGGTCGAGCGTCGCGAAGGCATGCGAGATCGCCGCCGCCGCGCCTTCGGTCGCATAGCCCTGACCCCAGGCGGCGCGGGCGAGGCGCCACCCGGCCTCCACCATCCCGTCCACGACCGTCCCGGGCAATTCCACCCGCGAGACACCGACCATGCCGAGGAAGACGCCATCGGACAGCCGCTCGGCGACGGAGAAGCCGAAGCCGTTCCGCTCCGTCCGCTCGAGGATACGCCCGACCAGCACGTCGCTCTCGGCCCGGTTCATCAGCCTGGGGAAGTAGCGCATGACCTCGGGATCGGCGTTGAGCGCGGCGAAAGGCTCCAGATCGCGCGCCTCCCAGGGACGAACGCGCAGTCTCGGGGTTTCGAGACGCATGGCGTCCGTCACCGCGGGATCGGAACCGGCGTCAGCGGCTGGCCCGCCGCCGCCAGATGCGCGCGGGCGTCCTCGACATCCGCGCGCATCTGCGCGACGAGCGCGTCCAGGCTGTCGAATTTCAGCTCGGGCCGCAGATAGGCGACGAGCCCCACCGACAGTTCCGCCCCGTAGAGGTCGCCGGAGAAATCGAGAAGGAAGGCTTCGAGATTCGGGCGCTTGCCGTCGAACATCGGCCGCACCCCGAGCGAGACGGCGGCGGGATAGCGACCCCGGTACGGCCCGGTCAGCACGTCGACCGTCGCGGCGTAGACGCCGAAGCGCGGCAGGTTCAGCGGCTCGAGCCAGATGTTCGCGGTCGGAAAGCCGAAATCCCGGCCCCGCTTGTCGCCATGCACGACCGCGCCTTCGATCCGGTGCCAGTGGCCAAGGATGCGCGCCGCGTCGTCCGGCCGGCCCTCGGCGAGCGCCTCGCGGATCGCGGAGGAGGAGAAGTCGCCCTGTTCGTCGCAGACGAGGGGTGCGATCGTCACTCCGAAGCCGGCGGCGGGTCCGAGCGCGCGGAGCATCTCTACATCGCCGCGCCGGCGGCGCCCGAAGCGGAAATCGGCGCCGGCGACGAGATGCCGGAGGCCGAGGCCGTCGCGCAGGACGCGGGTGATGAACTCCTCCGCCTCCAGCCCCGCGAGCGCGGCGTCGAAGCGCAACTCGTAAAGCTGCTCCACGCCGAGCTTTTCCATCCGGTGCGCGCGGGCCTCGGCGTTCATGATCCGGAACGGCGGCGCGTCCGGGGCGAAGAAGGCGCGAGGATGCGGCTCGAAGGTGATGGCCCCGAAGGACACGCCGAGCCGCGCGGCCGCCGCGCGCGCCAGCGCCAGGACGGATTGATGCCCGAGATGCAGTCCGTCGAAATTGCCGATCGCGGCGGCGGCGCCGCGGTCTTCCGGCGCCAGGCCGGCGTATTCCGAATGTCGNGCGCGCGCCAGCGCCAGGACGGATTGATGCCCGAGATGCAGTCCGTCGAAATTGCCGATCGCGGCGGCGGCGCCGCGGTCTTCCGGCGCCAGGCCGGCGTATTCCGAATGTCGTCGCATGGTCCCCTTCGCCGGACCCGCCGGCGCGGGTCCGGGCGGAGATCCGTCAGTCGAACTTGCGGCTCGGCGCCAGGACGGTCGCCTCACCCTTCAGCACGACCGTATCGCCCACACGGCATTTGCAATCAAGCGTGACCCGCCGCTTGGCGTGGTCGATCGTCAGCACGGTAACCTCGGCCTCCACGCGGTCACCCGGCCGGACCGGCGCCATGAAGCGCAGCGTCTGGCCGAGATAGACCGTACCATGGCCCGGAAGCTGTTCGCCGATCACCGCCGAGATCAGGCCCGCGGTCAGCATGCCATGCGCGATCCGACCCTCGAAGATCGTGTCCTGCGCATAGGCATCGTCGAGATGCACCGGATTGCGGTCGGAGGAGACCTCGGCGAACAGCTCGATCTCCCGATCCGTGATCGTCTTGGCGAGTGAGCGCGTCATCCCGATTTCGAGGTCTTCGACGCAGATCGTGCCAACCGGCAGGTTATGCTCGCGCGTATCCAACATCATTGTCTCCACCCATGGTGCGCCGCCGCATTTTCGCTGCGTTGCAGCAAACTACCTTGGACGGCACGCAACTGCAATATGCCTGCGAAAGATTGTGATGAACATCCCACCATAGGTCGTAACTTTGTTTCGCGTCGGCTCGGCGGCCGCGCTGCCCTCTGGATATCCGCGAGGCCCAGGTGATACGGAGGGCCAAAACCGGTACGAGCCGGGAAGCACGAGGCAAGTCTGCGTCAGGAACCGCGATGAACACTGTCAGAAGTCCCGAACCGATGGTCGATCCGGTGCACCGCTTCGTGCTGTTCACCAATGCGAAATGCGGCGGCACGACGCTGAAGCGGTGGTTCTTCACCAATCTCGATCTGGCCGGGCTGGAGCGCAATCCGGTCCGCCTCGCCGCCGCCTTCGGTCCCGGCTTCGCGGCGCGGCATCTGATGCGGGGGCGCAAGTGGACGCCCCGGGGCGAGGCGTTGCGGGATTCGGAGGCGCTGCGGCTGGCGACGAACGCCTACCGGAAATCCTACTGCGTCCGCGCGCTGCTTTCGGGCGCGACCGAAGGGTTCTTCCGGTTCGCCGTCGTGCGCGATCCGGCGCCGAGGCTGGTCAGCGCCTATCTCGACAAGTTCTGCGGCGAGGACCGCGACCGCCCCTGGGTGCGCTCGGTCGTGGATCAGGCGGGCACGAACGGCGACATCACCTTCGACCGCTTTCTCGATTATCTCGCGGCGGTCGATGACGAGAACTGCAATCCGCACTGGCGCCGGCAGACCTATGTCCTTGAAGGGCACAGGATCGACGCCTGGGTGCGGCTCGAGCACATCGCCGAGGACTTCGCGGCGATCGGCGACCGGGTCGGCGGCGCGCATCTCGACATTTTCGGGGCCAGGCTTCAGGCCGCGCCCTCGGCGAAACTGTCATGGGGCGACCGGCCGCCGCTCAACGCCGCGCCGACCGCCGAGATCGCCGCCTGGCGCGCGGAGCACGGCGCCTTTCCGCCCAAGGAGGCGCTGCTCACCGACGCGACCCGCGCGCGGATCCGCGAGATCTACGCCGCCGATTACGCGGCGCTGCCCTACCAGGAGGCGTAGGCGACTTCCTCCTTGCCGGCGTACCGCCGCGGCGACTAGCATCCGCGCTGGTCGGTCTGGCGAACCGACGGAAGGTCCCGGGCGCGTCTCGGGCGCGGGACCGGGGGTGAAGCTGGGCCGAGGTGAACGGCCGGAACGATCAGGCCGGATGAAGGGGGAGAAGGATGGCGAAGATCGAAGGCGGCTGCCTGTGCGGGAGCGTTCGTTACACGAGCGACACCGATCCGTTGATGGTCGTGAACTGCTATTGCGAGAACTGCCGGAAGAACTCCGGCTCGACGCACAGTTTCAACCTCGGCATGCCCGCGGGGTCGGTGACCGTTACCGGCGACACGATCGCGACCTATGTCGACGAGACGGGCGCGAGCGGCAAGCCTTTCAACCGGCATTTCTGCTCCCGGTGCGGGACGCATTTCCGCTCGGAAGGGCCGGCCTATGAAGGAGTCGAGTTCATCAAGGCCGGCACGCTCGACGACCCGGAAGCCTTCGAGCCCGCGGTTCATATCTGGTGCGAACAGAAGATCGACTGGATCGCGCTGCCGGAGGGCGCGTCGACGCACCCGCGCAACCCGTGACCGAGGTCCGGAGATCCGAGGTGTCCGCAGGGCGGAAGCGGGGCCTCGGACCTCGAATGATCCCGGTCGCTAGATCGCCTCGAAACGGTAGCCGTCCAGCGCGCGGGCGACGCGACCGATCCCGGGGAAATCCAGATGGGCGCCGGCGACGTGGTGCCCGGCGTCGCAGGCGAGGTCGAGAAGCCGCCGGCGGGTCTCCCGCGCGCGGTCCTGGTCGCTGTCGTATTCCCAGGTGATCTCCGGCCGCTCGAACTGCAGCGAGGGCACGTGGATGACGTCGCCCCACACCAGCACCGTGTCGCCGCCGTTCGTGACGCGGAAGCAGGTGTGGCCGATCTCGTGCCCCGCCGCTTCCATGGCCTCGATGCCATCGGCGAGCTGGCCCGGCTCGAACGGCTCGGCCAGGTCATGGAAGCGCATAAGCCGCGCCTCGGCGCGGAACATGTCGAGCTCCTTCGCCGGGACGAGCAGCCGGGACAGGTTCGGGAAGGCATCGTCGCCGTCCGGCAGGACGAGGCCGTTGACGTGATCGAGGTGGGTGTGGGTGACGGCGACCGTCCGGACGCGGCCGGGATCGATACCCGCTTCGCGCAGCGCCTCGGGAAGCCTTCCCATGCTCGGCTCCCACGCATTGGACGAACCGGTGTCGATCAACGTCACCGCCTCGCCATCGTCGAAGGCGAAGGCGTTGACGGAAAGCCGCAGGACGCCCTCGACCAGTTCCACCTGTGGCGGCAGGTCGTCGCCGAACACCCGGTCGCCCGGCTGTCTCAGTCGGCTGGTCGGCATGTCGACGTAGCCGTCACGGAGCGCCGTCAGCGTCCAGGATCCGAAGGTGAAGGAAGCGTGAAGGTCTCCCGAGCTGGCGCGTTTCATCTGGGTCCGCCCTTCGCTGGAACTGGTCGGCCTTAGCATCAGGCGGGTCTCGGGGCAAGCGCGGCACCGGGTCACGCTCGGGCCGCCACGCGGGTCTTTCCGTTCGCGCGGTTCGGAACCGCCCGGCGAGGTCAGCGAAGAAGCGCCATGGCGTAGAGCGGCGAGAGCCGCGCCGCGCGCAGGACGGCTTCGAGCTTCTCGGGGTTCGGCCCGGACTCGGGCGTGGTGTCGGTCTGCTCCGCCACGAGGCCGCCGGTGATGAAGAGCGAATCGAGATCCTCGCCCATCGCGCCCTGAATGTCGGTGGGCAGCCCGTCGCCGATGCAGAGAATGCCTTCGGAGGGTACGTCATCCGCGCCCACCTCGATGAGTTTGCGCCGGGCCAGCGCGTAGATCGGCGGATAGGGTTTGCCAAAATAGAAGCTCTCGCCGCCCGCCTCCGAATAGGCCTGGGCGATCGCCCCGGCGCAGTAGATCCGGCGGTCGCCGACATCGACGATGACATCGGGATTGGCGCAGAGAAGCTTCAACCCCTTGGTCTTCCCGTAGAGGATCGTCGCGCGGTAATCCTCCGGCGTCTCGGTCCGGTCGTCGAAGAGGCCCGTGCAGACGATGCTCTCGGCTTCCTCGAGCGGCACGAGTTCGACGTCGAGCGGGACGCCGTTCGCATCGGTGAAGAAGGGCAGGTCGCGCTCCGGGCCGATATGGTAGACGCGCTTGCCGAAACCGCCGCTCGCCAGCGCGTGCTGCGCCGCGTCGCCGGAGGAGACGATCACATCATAGGTTCCGTCCGGCGTGCCGAGCTGGCGCAGCTGCGCGGCGACCTGCGCCGCGGGGCGGGGGGAGTTGGTCAGGAGCACCACCGCGCCGCCGCCCGCCCGGAACCGGGCCATCGCCTCGGCCGCTTCCGGATAGACCCTGACCCCGTTGTGGAGGCACCCCCAGAGATCGCAGTAGAGCACCTGGTAGCGGTCGGCGATCTCGTCGACGGATTTGATGATCTGGGTCATGGTTGTCTCGCTTTCCCGAGGCGATAGGTTCGACGGCGCGGCCGTTCCCGCCCGCGATACCTGATCATGCCCCGGCGTGCAAAGCCGTTGGGTTTGAACAGGGGTCCGAGGCCGGGAACGTCTGGGCAAGAACGTTCGCGACCGCGGCGAAGGAGGCGGCTTCATGATTACCTATCCGGTCAGGGGCGGATGCCATTGCAACGCGATCCGCTACAGTCTGCACGCTGAGCCGTTGTTCAGCGAGATCTGCCACTGCGAATCCTGTCGGCGCACCTCCGGAAGCGAGAGCGTCGGATGGCTGACCGCGGAAATCGGCGCCTTCAGGGTGGATCGGGGCGCGCCTGCGATCTACGAATCCTCGCCCGGCGTGAAGCGGGGCTTCTGCGGGGCTTGCGGTGCGACGCTGACCTACCAGAACAACGCCGACACGATCGACGTCACCCTGTCGACGCTCGACGACCCGGAGCTGTTCCCGCCCAGCGCCGAGGTCTGGCTGCAGGAGCAGCTGAGCTGGAACCCGCCCAACCCGCGCCTCGAACAGCACGAGCGAGGCAGCGGCGCGGGCTAGCCGGACTCTCCATCGGGTCGCGAGGGACCGCCTCGGATCTGCGCAGGTGACGAAGATGGCGCCGCGGCATGTGAAATGATCGCGCGACTCATCGGGTGGTGTTACTTATTGACGATAGTATCCGGACCGTTCCTGGGTGGGCGGTCGTCCATAGAGAGAGAACGAATTCTTTCCCCCTTCTTCATGACGTCGGCCAGGCCGCTCGCCTTCGGGTGGCCGTTGGTGGTTGGTACCATCGGGCGGAGTTGTGCCTCGGCGCGGGTTCGTCTGGAGGGCGTTGGACTCCAGGCCTGATCTCCACCCCTTGATGCGCGGCGGCGGGGCCTGACCGGTCCACCGGCCGCCCGGACCGGTCCCTGACGACTATATCCGCACGCACGGAAATTCCGCCCGTGTCTTCGGGAATACCGGTGACGACTGGCTGGACTATTTCGAGCTCGTCGCGATCTCGGACAGCACCGCCTCGGCGCGCGACTCGATCATGAACTTCGGCGCCGAGGACCGGATCGACGTGTCGCGCATCGACGCGGGGTCCGCCGGCGGGAACCAGGCCTTCGACTTCACTGGCGCGAGCGGCGGAGCCGGGGATCTCCGGGTCGTCGAGAGCGGCGCCGACGCGATCGTCTTCGCCCAGGCGCAGGCCGGCGCGCGGCTGGTGCTGCGCGTGGCCGGCGCGGCCGATCATGACTGGGGGCGGGCGACTTCATCCTGTGAACCGGCCGGGCGCCGCCCGCGGCGCGGCGCCGGGGAATATCCCGAATCCGGGTAATCGCGCAACGCGAAATGGCTCGCGCGACTCAGCAGGTAATGCTACTTATGGATCACCATACGTGACCGTGTTGGGTGGGCCGGTCTCATTGAATGCGATGGACAATTCTGTCGGCTTTCTTTGCGAGGCCGACCGCGATTCCCGTTGATATTTTGCGGGGACTGAAGGCTGACGCGTTGGGCGGGGGTGGTGCCTCGTCCACGGTTTCGCGCGAAGTCGCATGATCGGGCGTCCGCCGAGCACTCGTCCACCCTTCGACGTCTGGCGGCGGGCCTGGCCGGTCACCCGCCGGCAGTTCATGCCGACCGGCCCAATACAAGAGGTCCCATCGATCGGTGTGAGGGCCGATCGGGTGGCGCGCCCGGCTGTGGGACATCGGTGGGCGAGATCGAAATCCTTTTTGGGAAAGGGGTTCCCATGCCGAATATTCCGACCGATGGAGACGATTTTCTCTACACGACGAGCGATGGACAGACGATCGACGGCCTTGGCGGCCACGACCAGATCGAAAGCGGCCACAATTTCACGCGGCTGCTCGGAAGCGCGGGCGACGACTGGCTCCTGACACGGTTCGACTTTCCCGACTTCCTTTGGGATGACGACACCGACATCGAAGCATTCCAGAGCGGCGGAGCCGGTGACGATCAGCTCGACGTGGCGCTGACCTTCGGTCTGCCGACGGTCAATGGCGAGATTGACCCGGACATCTCGTCCGATATGCGGGCCGAGATGTCCGGGGGCGACGGTCATGACATGTTGTCCCTCGACATGTCCGCGATCCAGGCCGACATGTCGGCGGTGCTTTCGGGCGGCGCCGGCGCGGACCGGATCATTGCGAACGCGACGAACCTGGGGCTCGCCGATTATGGCGCGCGGTCCCATGATCTCTCCGCCTCCGGAGGGGCGGGCGACGATGTCATCCGGCTCGGGTCCGATACCGGGGGAAGCTACCTGGGCTGGTTCGACGCGACGCTCTCCGCGACGGGCGGGAGCGGCGACGACACGCTGGTCGCATCGTCCTTCGCCTCGATGACCGGCAGCCCCGACGTGACGATCCGGCTGGAGGGCGGAAGCGGCTCGGATGTGCTGCGGTCGAACGCGGAGCTCAGGACCGAGTACTCGCCGATCGCCGACGTGCGGCTCATCGGAGGCGCGGGCGGCGACCGGCTCTATGCCCAGACCCGCGCCTATGGCGACAGCCCCGACGCGGTCAACCGGCTCGAAGGAGGCTCCGGCGCCGACTATCTGAGCGCGGTCATGGAACTGCTCGACCCCTCCTACTTCAGCCAGAGCGGCGTGGCGGAGAACCGGCTCGTCGGTGGGTCGGGCAACGACATCCTCCGGGGCGAAGTGGTCGAATCGCTGGCCGACGGTCTGGACCGCAGCCTGCTCAACGGCGGCTCGGGCGCGGATCAGCTTCGGGTCATCGGTGGCGACGGCAATCAGCTTCGCGGCGGCGCGGGGGCGGATCGGAGCTGGGGCGGCGACGGGCTCGACTATTTCGAGTTCGTCGCGATCACCGACAGCACCGCGTCGGCGCGCGACTCGATCATGAACTTCGGCGCCGAGGACCGGATAGACGTGTCGCGCATCGACGCCGGCGGTGGCCCGGGCGATCAGGCCTTCACCTATGGCGGCGCGAGCCAGACCGGGGCGGGCTATCTCTGGGTCCGCGAGAGCGGCGACGATGCCATCGTGACCGCCGAGACCGTCTCGGGTCAGCGCCTCGTCATCCGCGTGGCCGACGCCGCCGATTTCGGCTGGAGCGAGGACAGCTTCATGCTTTGAGGCGGCGACCCGTGAAAGTGATGAGCCTCGAAGCGATGGCTTCGAGGCGTCGGGGCGGGCGTCTCGTCCGCCCCTCGGCCTTCTTCGACCACGTTCCACCAAAAAACCGCCTTGCATGACCCTTGACAGGTCGGGGCGTCGGCTCCTAGGTATGCGGCGCGGTTAGCACTCTTCGATGGCAAGTGCTAACAGGCCGTCCCGGCAAGTCCCAGGCGGCCTTCATACGTCATCGCAACAGGTTTTGGAACGCAGACTCGAAGGAGCGACTTCCATGCAATTCACCCCCCTGCACGACCGTGTTCTCGTCAAGCGCATCGAAGGCGACGAGAAGACCAAGGGCGGCCTGATCATCCCCGATTCCGCGAAGGAAAAGCCGTCCGAGGGCGAGATCGTCGCCGTTGGCGAGGGTGCCCGCAAGGATTCGGGCGAGCTCATCCCGATGGCCGTGAAGGCCGGCGACCGCGTCCTCTTCGGCAAGTGGTCCGGGACCGAGGTCAAGATCGATGGCGAAGACCTTCTGATCATGAAGGAAAGCGACATCCTCGGCATCATCTCGTCGGGCTCGTCCTCGGCGAAGGCCGCCTGATCTCTCCGCGCCCCGAGCCATTTCCAGATAGACAAGGAGCAGCCGCATGGCCGCGAAACAGGTTAAGTTCAACACCGACGCCCGCAACCGGATGCTGAAGGGTGTCGACATCCTCGCCGACGCCGTGAAGGTGACGCTGGGCCCCAAGGGCCGCAACGTCGTCATCGACAAGTCCTTCGGCGCGCCGCGCATCACCAAGGACGGCGTCACCGTCGCCAAGGAAATCGAGCTTGAGGACAAGTTCGAGAACATGGGCGCCCAGATGGTCCGCGAAGTCGCTTCGCGCACCAATGACGAGGCCGGAGACGGCACCACCACCGCCACCGTTCTCGCCCAGGCGATCGTGCGCGAGGGCATGAAGTCCGTCGCCGCCGGCATGAACCCGATGGATCTGAAGCGCGGCATCGACCTCGCCGTCTCCAGCGTCGTCGAGGCGATCAAGGCCCAGGCCCGCACCGTCTCCGGTTCCGACGAAGTCGCCCAGGTCGGCACCATCTCCGCCAATGGCGAGACCGAGATCGGCCGCCAGATCGCGGACGCGATGCAGAAGGTCGGCAACGAGGGTGTCATCACCGTCGAGGAGAACAAGGGCTTCGAGACCGAGACCGAGGTCGTCGAGGGCATGCAGTTCGACCGCGGCTATCTCTCGCCGTACTTCATCACCAACGCCGACAAGATGATCGCCGAGCTCGAGGACGCGCTCATCCTGCTGCACGAGAAGAAGCTCTCCTCGCTGCAGCCGATGGTTCCGCTGCTCGAAGCGGTGATCCAGTCGGGCAAGCCGCTCCTGATCATCGCCGAGGACGTGGACGGCGAAGCGCTCGCGACCCTCGTCGTGAACAAGCTGCGCGGTGGCCTGAAGATCGCCGCCGTCAAGGCGCCGGGCTTCGGTGATCGCCGCAAGGCCATGCTGCAGGACATCGCGATCCTGACCGGCGGCCAGGTGATCTCGGAAGACCTCGGCATGAAGCTCGAGAATGTCGGCCTCGACATGCTCGGCAAGGCCCGCAAGATCGCCATCACCAAGGACGAGACCACGATCGTCGACGGCACCGGCGAAAAGGCCGAGATCGAGGCGCGCGTCGCACAGATCCGTCAGCAGATCGAGGAAACCACCTCGGACTACGACAAGGAGAAGCTGCAGGAGCGTCTCGCGAAGCTCGCGGGCGGCGTCGCAGTCATCCGCGTCGGCGGTGCTTCCGAGGTCGAGGTGAAGGAGCGCAAGGACCGCGTCGATGACGCGCTCAACGCCACCCGCGCCGCGGTTCAGGAAGGCGTCGTCGTCGGCGGCGGTGTCGCCCTCGTCCAGGCCTCGAAGAAGCTCGAAGGCATGACCGGCGAGAACCCGGACCAGAACGCCGGTATCGCGATCGTCCGTCGCGCGCTTCAGGCGCCGCTGCGCCAGATCGCCGAGAACGCCGGCGTCGACGGCGCGGTCGTCGCGGGCAAGGTCATCGAATCCTCGGACGCGGCCTATGGCTTCAACGCCCAGACCGAGGAATACGGCGACATGTTCAAGTACGGCGTGATCGACCCGGCGAAGGTCGTCCGCACCGCGCTGCAGGACGCGGCCTCGGTCGCCGGCCTGCTCATCACCACCGAGGCGATGATCGCCGAGAAGCCGGAGCCGAAGGGCGCGGCCGGTGGCATGCCGGGCGGCATGGGCGGCATGGGCGGCATGGACGGGATGATGTAATCCCGGGCCATCCGGCCAGATTTCGGGGGCGCCTTCGGGCGCCCCTATTTCGTGGCCGCTTTCTCGTCACCATGCCGCGCTTGCCTCGACTTCGCGCCGTCAGTAGGTGTGGACCGGTCAGCGAGGGACGGGGATCATGGCGGGAACGGACGCGGCGATGAACCGGCGGCTCGAAGGCCGGTCCCTGACCATTGCCATGTATGGCAATCTCTTCATGGCGGCGGCGGGCGTGCTGGCGGGACTCCTTTCGAATTCCAACGCCATCATGATGGATGGTCTCTTCTCGTTCATAGGCTTCGTATCGGCGCTGCTCGGGCGTCGGATCAGCCGCAAGGTCACCGCGGGTCCCGACCGCTTCCGTCCCTTCGGCTACGCGGCGGACGAGTCGATCTTCGTCACCTTCCGGTCTCTGTCGCTCCTGGGACTGGTGATCTTCGCCATCACCGCCGCGGCCCAGAACATCTACCGCTACATGACCGGGGTGATGCCCGAGCCGCTGAACTTCGGGCCGATGGTGCTCTACTTCGTCGTGGTCGGCGCGACATGCGTCGTGCTCTGGTGGTCGCACCGCCGCGCCTGGATCAGGAGCGGCCGGTCGAGCGACATCCTGCGGCTCGAGAGTCGCGCCTCGGCCTTCGATGGCGTGATCACCGGGGCCTCGGGCATCGGGCTGACGGCGATCCATCTGCTGAGCGACGGGCCGCTCGCGCCGATCGCGCCGGTCGGGGATTCGATCATCGTGATCTTCCTCTGCCTCACCGTGATCGGACAGTATTTCAGCGGGCTCCGCGCCGGACTCGGCGAACTCGCCGGGGTGACCGCGCCGCCCGGCCGTATCGCGAGCGCGCGGCGCGCCCTGCGACCGGCGCTGGCCGAGGATGGCGGGACCCTCCGGGACCTGTCGGTGACGAAGATCGGCCGGGGCTATCTCGTCACGGTCTATTATGACCCCGGGCGGCCCGTCACGGCCGGGGAGATCGACCAGTTGACGCTCCGCCTCATCCGCGACCTGCAGCCGGTCGCGCCGGGTTCGGACGTGCTCCTGATCATCACGGGCTACGCGCGACGCTGGCCCGCCGAGATCGACCCCCTGAGATCGACCCCCTGAGATCAACCCCCTGGGATCGCCCCCCTGAGATCGATCTCTGAGATCGCCCTCTGGGGACGGCCGGTCAGCGGCCCGTCGCGCCCGTGGTGCCCGCGAGCAGACGCAGCGCCTCCGCGCGCGTCGGCCGGTCGCGCACAGGATCGGGCAGGCGGGCGGTGGCGGCGAGCGTCGCGATCCACGTGGGCGGCAGGGCATGCTGCCGTGCGCCCGCGAGGATGAGGTCGAGGTACCAGTCGAAGGGGCGTAGCGCCGGGTCGAGGTGGCCGGGCCTCGGGACATAGACCTGCGCGGCGCGCGAGGCGCCTCCGGCCGTGACCCTCAGCGTCTCGCGCGCATAGCCCGGTCCTTCGAACCGGTCGAGGACGGCGATCTCGCCCGCGTCGATCTCGAACAGCACGCCATGGAGCGGATGCGCGGTCTCCGTTCCTGGGGCGATCATCGCCTTGCCGGAGAGATCGCGGCCGCGCTTGGCGAAGCCGAGCGCCATGCCGGGCAGCCAGGCGGCGCCGATCGGGCGCGCCGAGCCGACGCGCGCCCGGAGCCGCTCCGTCAGCATGTTGGACCCGTAGGCGAAATAGGAGACAGCGGACATGGGCGGCGATCCTATGCGGATCGTCGCCCATGTCGAGGGCACCGATGTGGCGGCCGGTCAGGCGATGTCGATGTGATCGCCGAGGATGAAGTTCCGCCCATGCAGATTGTCGATGGAATGATCGTCGATGATGACCGCCCCGTCCTCGAGCCGGATGACGGCGTTGTCGCCGCGATCGAGCATGGCTTCCCGGACATCCTTCATCGAGGAGAACTGCGAATATTCGGAAAGGTCGATGCGCTCGTTCCAGGTGAAGTCGCGAATGTGGTCGTAGCCACCGTCCGCGAAGACGAAGGTGTCGCGGCCGGCATCGCCGAACAGGAGGTCGCCGCCACCGCCGCCGTCGAGCTCGTCGCCGTGGGTGCCACCGCGCAGCGTGTCCGTGCCGCCGCCGCCCTTCAGCAGGTCGTGCCCGCCGTCGCCGCGCAGCACATCCGCGCCCGCGCCGCCATAGATGTCGTCCGCCCCGGCGCGGCCCTGCAGCTTGTCGTTCCCGCCAAAGCCGATGATGAGGTCGAGCGCTTCGGACCCGTCGAGGTCATTGGCCTTCGACGTGCCGCCGATCCGGTCGGCGGCGGCGAAGGCGTCGCGGTAGAGATACTTGATGCCGGTGTTGCGGGCGACGATCTCGGCGAAGCTCGTCTCCGCGATCGCCTCGATCAGTTCGGGATGGTCGGCGAAGCGCTCCTCGTACCAGAACCGGTCCGCGTCCCGGGTGTTCTCGAACTGCGCCACCGTCAGGATCGTCGCGGTCTCGCCGAGCATCGAGCCCCGCGCTTCCTTTTCAAGCAGCACGCCGACGATCGAGTCCAGTTCCGAGATGTCGTCGCCGTAGACGGATTTCAGCGCCGCGAGCGTCCCGGAATCGACGTCGTTCGCGCGAGCGAAGGCGTCCAGGCTCGCATAGGTCGCAAGGCCCAGTCCCGCGCGGAGGGCGTTGTAGTCACCGACCCCATGGTCGTCGCCGCGCGCGATATCGATCGCGGCGAGGTCGAAGCCGAGACCGAAGAGCTCGTTGCGTACGCCGTCGCTGACCTTGCCGTCGATCTCCTGCGCCGCCTGGGCGAGCTCGCCCCGGACCCAGCGGTCCATGTCGGAGGTGGTGGTGATGCCCTCGCCTCCGAGGAAGGACTTGGTGAAATTGTCCCCGAGCGAGACGCTGGTTCCCGTGCCGCGCTCGTTCAGCTTCGCGTCCGAGGCGCTGGCCTGGTCATGGCCGAAGCGGAAGGCGACGGTGGTCCATTCGTTGATGATGCGCGGATCGGCCGCGGCGTCGAAGCCCGAGTATCCGCTGAGCGCATCCGCGCCGACGAGCTTGGTGAGATACTCGTCATAGACCACGTGCTGGAATTCCGCCTCGTTGAGCGCGCGGGCAGCCTGGTAGACCTCCTCGGTGCTCCAGTCGGGGTGGAGGTCTTCGAGCTTCTCGACATGCCAGTTGTGGTTACGCAGGAACAGCGTCTGGTGCGCGAGCAACTGCGCCTGCTGGTTGATCCGCCCGTCGCCTCCGACGAAACCGACCGGACCCTGACCGAAGTCGAGCGCGCCGAGCGTGCCATCCGCCGCTTCGGCCTCGGTGATGCCATGCGCCTGCGCGATATCGGCGGCATGCGGCATCAGCCCCTTCTCATGGGTGACGAGCCGCGCCGAATCCGGGGCGCGCAGCAGCGCGTTGATCGAATCGGAAGGGCCATAGACCTGGGAGAGGTCCATGAAGGTGGTCTGGTTGCCGATCTGCTCGCGGACATTGGCGTTGAGCGGCGATTCGTCCGAGAGCACGAAGGCGTCGCGGGCGAAGCTGCCGCCGAAGACATGGGGATCGAGCCCCGCGACCTGTTCGGAGGTTCCGGCGCGCGATCCGGCGATGTCATGGGTGATCATCTGGCCGAAGAACTGGAAGAACTCGTTCACGCCTTCGTGCGCGGGACGGTTCTCGGAGGTTGCGAGGACCTGCTGGCTGATCGCCCGCGGGTCGTTCGCACCGCCTTCGGCGTCGGGCTGGTCCCAGACCGAGCCGTCGTTCGAGCCGTAGCTGTTCGCGGTCAGCCTGACGTAATGATCGGACCGCTCGCCGCCCTTGTCGTTGTTCTCCGACCCGTTGTTCCGCCGGGACGCGACGGTGAGATCCGAAAGGTCGGCCTTGTCGTATAAATTGGACATTCTGCAACTACCTCGCTCGAAACGGGCGTGTTTCACCGCGCCGCCGTCTCGCACCCCGCGAAGGGCGCCGCTCGCCCGCCTTCCCGCCTGATCGGGACCGTCCGCCATGACTATCGGTGGCGTGACCGGTGACCCGTAGCACCGGATGGGGCAGCCCTCAATCGCTTCCCGCGTACCCGGTCGAGATGCCGCGGAGCTGATACCGCGGTGCAACGGGGCGCGCGGGGGCCGGGAACGGGAAGGGGCGAGGGGAACGTGCCGCCCCGCCTCCGCTTGCCATTCCGCGGGGCCGCGGATAGTGTCCGCGCGCAATTCCAGCCGGGGCCGGGGCGAAGGCCGGAGCACCCGCACAAGATGGGGAATGACCGATGTTTGCAACGCCCGCGTTCGCGCAAGCGGCGGCGCCCGGAGGGGCCGCCAGCAGCCTGATCAGCTTCGCGCCGATCGTCCTGATCTTCCTGATCATGTATTTCCTCATGATCCGGCCGCAGCAGAAGAAGGTGAAGGAACACCGAGCGATGATCGAGGCGCTGCGCCGCGGTGATCAGGTGGTGACGGCCGGCGGTCTGATCGGCAAGGTCGTCAAGGTCAGCGACACCGAGGTCGAGGTGGAACTGGCGCCGAACGTCAAGGTCCGGGTCGTCCGCTCGACCATCACCCAGGTGCTGAGCAAGACCGTACCCGCCGAGGCGTGAGCCGCCGCGCTCCCGGACCCGTCCGGGAGCGGTCCCAGGGATCGACCGAATGCTGCAATTTCCGCTGTGGAAGCGTCTGATCATCATCGCGATCTGCGTGATCGGGACGGTGATCGCCCTGCCGAACCTGTTCTACTCCCGCGTCGAGCTTTCCAACGACGCGGTCACAGCGATCGAGCGCGGCGCGCCCGAGACGCCGGAGCTCGCGGCCCAGCGCGGGGAATGGCCGAGATGGATGCCGCATGAGCTGGTGAATCTCGGCCTCGACCTGCGGGGCGGGGCGCATGTGCTGGTCGAGGTCCGGACTCAGGACGTGCATGCCGAACGGCTCGAAGGCCTCTGGCCGGAACTGCGCGACCGGCTTCGCGACATCCGCGACCAGGTGGGCACGGTGCGCCGGCTGACCGGCACCGCCGACGAGTTGCGGATCCGGATCTCGACCCCGGGGGGCATGGAAGCGGCGCTCCAGGCGGTGCGCGACTCGGCGCAGCCGGTCTTTTCCCTGACCGGGGCCGGCAGCCGCGAATACGAAGCCCGCGCCGAGGGCGATCAGATCATCGTGACGCTGAGCGAGGCCGAGAAACAGGCGGTCGACGAGCGCACGATGCAGCAGAGCCTCGAGATCATCCGCCGGCGCGTGGACGAGACGGGTACCCGCGAACCCTCGATCCAGCGCCAGGGCGCCGATCGCATTCTCGTGCAGGTGCCGGGCATCGGCTCGGCCGAGGAACTGCTGCAGATCATCGGCAAGACCGCGCGCCTCTCCTTCCATCCGGTGGTCAACCAGACCTCCGACCCGAATGCGAGTCCCGGCCTCGACAACATGCTGTTGCCGGCGATGGACCAGCCGGGCGTCTACTACATCCTTGAACGCCGCTCGGTCGTCACCGGCGAGCAGCTGGTGGACAGCCAGCCCTCCTACGATCAGAACGGCCTGCCGGCGGTGACCTTCCGGTTCAACCCCGCGGGCGGGCGGGCCTTCGGCGACTACACGGCCGCCCACATCGGGCAGCCCTTCGCGATCGTGCTCGACAACCAGGTGATCTCGGCGCCGACGATCCAGAGCCATATCGCCGGCGGCAACGGCATCATCTCCGGGGCATTTACCGTCGAGGATGCGCAGCAGTTGGCAGTTCTGCTCCGCGCGGGCGCCTTGCCCGCGGAGATCACGGTTCTGGAGCAGCGCACCATCGGGCCGGAACTGGGGCAGGATTCCGTCAACGCGGGCATGCTCGCGGGCCTCGTCGCGCTGGCCGCCGTCGCTCTCTATATGACGGTGACCTACGGGCTTTTCGGGCTCTTCGCCAATGTGGCCCTCATCCTCAACATCGTGCTGATCTTCGCGCTGATGGCGATCATCGGCGCGACGCTGACCATGCCCGGCATCGCCGGTATCGTGCTGACGATCGGCATGGCGGTCGATGCGAACGTGCTGATCTTCGAGCGCATCCGCGAGGAGATGCGTACGGCGCGCGGCCCGGCGCGGGCGATCGGCCTCGGCTTCGAGCGCGCCTTCGCCACGATCATGGACGCGAACCTCACGACGCTGATCGTCGCCGTCATTCTCTACATCATGGGCTCCGGCCCGGTTCGGGGCTTCGCCGTCACGCTCGGCCTCGGCATCCTCTGCTCGATCTTCACCGCCGTCTACGTGACGCAGATGATCATAGGCGCCTGGTATGACTGGCGCCGGCCGAAAAGCGTGACGGTCTGAGGAGCACTTCGTGATGCGTCTACGTCTCGTTCCCGACAATACCCGGATCGATTTCTTCCGCTACATGCGCTTCTGGCTCGCGGTGTCGATCCTCGGCATCCTCGGTTCCTTCGCCTCGATCGCGGTGTTCGGCCTCAATTACGGCGTCGATTTCCGAGGCGGCACGCTCATCATGGCCGCGACGCCGGAGGAGCATGACGTCGCGGAGTTCCGCGGGCTGCTGACGGAGCTCGATGTCGGCGATGTCGGCGTGACGACCGCCTCCGACACGACGGGAGCCGGGCGGCATGTCGTGCTGATGCGGCTCGGCGTGACCGGGGAGGATGCGACCAACCAGCGCGAGGTGATCGCGCAGGTGCAGGCGGCGCTCGACCAGGCCTTCCCGGGGATCAGCTATCTTCAGGTCGATACCGTGGGTGCCAAGGTCTCCGACGAGCTCGTGCTCGACGGGGTCCTCGCGGTGCTGCTTTCGGTCATCGGCATCATGTTCTACATTTGGATCCGGTTCGAATGGCAGTTCGGCCTCGGCGCCGCGGCGTCGCTCCTGCATGACGCGATCGTCGTCGTGGGCCTCTTCAGCCTCTTCCAGATGGAATTCGACCTCACCATCGTCGCCGCCGTACTGACCGTGCTCGGCTTCTCGATCAACGATACGGTCGTGGTCTTCGACCGCGTGCGCGAGGTCCTGCGGAAATACAAGCGCATGCCGCTGGTCGAGGTGCTCAACCTCGCCTTCAACGAGACGCTCAGCCGCACCGTGATGACGGTCCTGACCACGATGCTGGCGCTGCTCGCGATCCTGATCTTCGGCGGGCCGACCGTCCGCGGCTTCTCGGTCGCGGTGATCCTCGGCATCGTGATCGGGACCTATTCCTCGATCTACGTGGCTTCAGCGGTCGTGCTCTGGTTCGGGGTCAAGCGGGACTGGGGCTCGGCGAAGGGCGAGACCGGCGCCAAGCGCGACGCGCGGGTCTGAGGCGGACGATGCGGGTCACCGAGATCCACTATCCGGGCAGCCCGCCGGTCGACGGCTATGGCCCCGGCTTCTTCCGCGTGGGCGGGGAGGTGCGCGAGGGTCCGCTGCTGCTTCTGCCCGCGGGGATCGAGCGCTGGGACGGCCTTGGGGATCTCGACTCCATTCTGGAACAGAGCGATGCGATCGACGTTCTCCTGATGGGGATGGGGCCGGAGATCCGGCCTCTGGCCCCGGAAATACGCGCGCGTCTGGAGGGAGCGGGGATCGGTGTCGAGATCATGGCCACCCCGCCGGCGTGCCGGACCTACAACGTCCTTCTCGGCGAAGGGCGGCGGGTGGCCGCGGCGCTTCTGCCGGTCTGACTCGACCCGGCCAAGGCTCCCGGCGCGGCCACTTCCCGCGGCTCGCCGAAAGTTCGCGCCAAGCCTTTTACAACGATGTTTGGCGGTCTAGAACCGGTTCGGGCGAATTCGTCTCGAATGAAAGAAAGGGTACTCAAAATGGCCTTCGAACTTCCCGATCTCCCCTATGCCCATGACGCGCTGGCCGGCGCGGGCATGTCGAAGGAAACGCTCGAGTTTCACCACGACATCCACCACAAGGCCTATGTCGACAACGGCAACAAGCTGATCGCGGGAACCGAGTGGGAGGGCAAGTCGGTCGAGGAGATCGTCAAGGGCACCTACCAGTCGGGCGCGGTCGCGCAGTCGGGGATCTTCAACAACGCCTCGCAGCATTGGAACCACACCGAGTTCTGGCAGATGATGAGCCCGGATTCGGGCGCGATCCCGGGTGAGCTTGAAAAGGCGCTGACCGAGTCCTTCGGTTCGGTCGACAAGTTCAAGGAAGAGTTCGGCGCCGCCGGCGCGGGGCAGTTCGGCTCCGGCTGGGCCTGGCTCGTCAAGGACGCGGACGGCTCGCTCAAGGTGACGAAGACCGAGAACGGCGTGAACCCGCTCTGCTTCGGCCAGACCGCGCTGCTTGGCTGCGACGTGTGGGAACACTCCTACTACATCGACTTCCGCAACAAGCGCCCGGCCTATCTCACGAACTTCCTCGACAAGCTCGTGAACTGGGAAAACGTCGCCTCCAGGCTCTGAGGCTCCCGGGGCTTCCGCCGGCCGGCGGAAGCCCTCTTCACCGGCGATCGTCGCCGGACTTTTCTCCGTCATGCCGGCATGTTACGAGCGACCGATTCCCCTCGTGTTGGGGGCGGAGTGCAAGGGTGTATAAGGTGCGCAGTCTCGGTCTGGCGCTGGTCGCCGGTTTGGCCGCTGGTCCGGCAGTTCAAGCGAAATCCGTTCATGCCCAGGATATAGCAACGCCCGCGACGGGTGGCGTCGGTGTCCTGTCCTCGGTTGGCGCGCGGCTCGGCGATCGCCTGACGGCGGAGGGGTATCTCGGCCATCTCAGCGGCGATTCCGACGAATTGGTCTACAATGATGGCGAGCGGGTCAGCCGGCTGACCTGGACGATCGAGAACGCGCTCGTGGTCGGAACCCGGGTCAACTACGCGGCGACCGACTGGCTGCGGTTCGGGGTCGGCGGCTGGGCCAGCCTCTCCTCGGACAATACGATGAACGACTACGACTGGCTCCGGGACGACCGGGAGGGCTGGTCGGACTGGTCGACCCACGCGGACACCAGTCTGGAACGGGCCTTCGAGATTGACCTCTCCGCCCAGGCGCGGGTGGCGGAGTGGCGGGGCGCGTGGTTCGACGGGCTGCTGGGCTATCAGCTGCGCAACTTCAAATGGCAGGCCTCGAACGGCAGCTACATCTATTCCCAGATGGGTTTTCGCGACGATGAGGGGCGGTTCAGCGGCCCGCTGGTCGACTATGAACAGTGGTGGCGCACGCCCTATCTCGGTATCGCCGCGGGCTATGCGCTGCCAGGGCTGCGACTGAGCGGCCGGGTGATCGCGAGCCCCTTCGCGCAGGTCTCCGACGAGGACACCCATATTCTGAACGACCAGCGCTTCGAGGGGCATTTCGGCGCCACCCAGATGGCGGCCGTCACGTTCCGGGCCGAGCATGATCTCACCGAACGGTGGATGCTCACGGGCGAGGCGAACTACCAGAAGTTCTGGGAAGCCAATGGCGACATGAACGTCTACTATCTCAACCTGGACGGGTGGAACAGCGAGCTGAACGACGCCGCCGGCGCGAGCAACACGACGATGATGTTCTCATTGGGCCTCAATTACCGCTTCTGACCCCGCCGCCTCTGACCCGGCCGCCTCTGACCCGACCGCTTCCGGCTGGCCTCCCGCTCTCGTGAAAATTTCCGCGGGCGACGTGTCGTTTCGCGTGTGCTACGGTGTGCCGACGCGGGCGGCGCCTCGCGCTCCTGACTTCGCGGTCCGCCGCCCATAACCCGATGAAAGGGGGAGGGTGCTCATGCCGAATACCATCGGGAATCCGTTGTCCTGGAGCGTGGATACCGCGCGGGCGACCGGGCAGCATCTGGGCGCGGTCGCCGACCGCGTCGGCAGTCACGACGTCGAGGCCGATCACGCGCCAAGGGTCAGGCGCATCGGGATCGAGGATCTGCGCGCGGCGCTGCGCAAGGGCGCGGAGGATTTCGCCGCCACGCGTTCGGATGTGGTCTTCCTCTGTCTCCTCTATCCCGTGATCGGCATCCTGATGATCGCAGGCGCCTTGCGCGGCGACATGATGCCGATGATCTTCCCCGCGATCGCGGGTTTCGCGCTGGTCGGCCCGGTCGCGGGCGTCGGCCTCTACGAGATGAGCCGGCGCCGCGAGATGGGCGAGGAGCCGAGCTGGGGCGATGCGCTCGGCGTGTTCAACTCGCCGCGTTTCGGCGCGGTGCTGGTGCTCGGCCTGCTGCATTGCGCGATCTTCCTCGCCTGGATGATCACCGCTCTAGGGCTCAACAACGCGATCATGGGCGCCGAACGGCCGGCTTCGATGCTCGGTTATCTCGGTTCCGTCCTGTCGACCCCGGCGGGCTGGACGCTCATCATCGTCGGCTGCGGCATCGGCTTCCTCTACGCGGCGCTGGTGCTCGCGATCAGCATCGTCTCCTTCCCGCTGCTGCTCGACCGGAACGTGGGCGTGCCCGTGGCGATCGCCACCTCGATCCGTGTCGCGCGCGAGAATCCGGCGACCGTCACGGTCTGGGGACTGATCGTCGCGGTCGGGCTGGTGATCGGCTCGATCCCGCTCTTTCTCGGGCTTATCGTGGTCCTGCCGATCCTCGGCCATGCGACCTGGCATCTCTATCGCCGCGCGATAGAGCCGCTGCCGGGACAGGCCGGCTGAGGCGGCGTAACACGGGGCGGCGGCGCGGGTCTCAGAGATCCGCGCGGAGCGCCGCCATCAGTTCGGGGACGGTGCCGTAGGTGTCGAAGAATTCGAGAACCGACACCTCGGCGAAGCCGTTCTCGACCAGGGACATGAGAAGGGTGATGAGCGGCGTCCAGTAACCCTTTGTGTTCAGAAGATAGATCGGTTTCCGGTGCAGGCCGAGCTGGCGCCAGGTCAGGATCTCGAACAACTCGTCCAGACTGCCCAACCCGCCCGGCAACGTCACGATCGCATCGGCGTTCATGAACATGACCTTCTTGCGTTCGTGCATCGTCTCGGTGACGACGAGGGCGCCGAGGTCGCGCTTGCCGATCTCGCGGCGCATCAGATGTTCGGGGATCACGCCGAACGTGTCGCCGCCCGCCTTCATGGCCGCCCGTGCGACCGCCCCCATCAGGCCGACATCTCCCGCCCCGTAAACCAGACGGTAGTTTTCCCCGGCCAGCGCGTGGCCGAGCTCGCTGGCCGCGGAGCGGAATGCCGGGTCATTTCCGTCGCGTGAGCCGCAAAAGACACAGATTGATTTGGACGTGCCCGGGGGCATTTCGAAAACTCCTCGGCTGGTGGAAGATACTTCCGCCCGGCGCCGGTTTCGTGACGGCCGCCATTGGCTAGCAGGTCGCAGGGACGACAGCCAGACCCGAAGGGGACCGGGGAGGGCGCCGCGAGGTCGTAGAGGAGAGGGTAATGCGATGGACACGACTCCGAATGGCGCTGGGGGGGCCGCGATCGGTCGCGGCGCGCTGTCCGTCGCGGGCTTTCTCGTGGCCGCGATCGGGCTCACCTATTTCCTGACCCGCGGGAGCGGGCAGCCTGACGAGGGGGCGCCGGCGCCTGGGACGGAAACCGCCGCGGACGCCCTGGACCCGCCGTCGGCGGAGGCACCGGCGGCCAGCGGCGAGGCGGCCGCGGGCGATGCGCCGAGCGTCGACGTGATGCGCGTCGAGCCGGACGGCTCCGCCATCGTCGCCGGGCGGGCGCGGCCGGGTTCGACCGTCGCGGTCCTTTCGGGCGACCGGCCGGTCGTCGAGGTGACGGCGGACGAGGCCGGGCGTTTCGTCGCGATGTTCGACGCCGGGACTTCGGACGCGCCGAGGGCGCTGACCGTCGTCTCCACGTCTTCGGACGGGACGGCGACCCGCTCCGACCAGGTGGTGGTCATCCTGCCCAACGCGGCGACTTCGGGCGCGGACGGGCCGGAGGCGGCCGGGACGGGTGTCGCGGCGGCGGCGGTCCTGTCGCCGGACAAGGCCGAGGTGACCCCGCTCGCGCCGCCTTCCGGCGCGCGGCGGGGACAGGTCGCCTTCGCGAGCATCTCCTACGGTGACGCGGGCGCCGTGGCGCTCGACGGGTTCGGGCTTCCGGGCGCCGCGATCCGGGTTTACGTCGATGGCGAACTGGCCGCCGAGGGGCGCGTCGGCACCGATGGCCGCTGGGCCATCACGGTTCCCGGGACCGCGCCCGGCACCTACACGATCCGGGTCGATCAGGTCGACGAGGCCGGCGATGTCCTGAGCCGCACCGAGACGCCGTTCCGCCGCGACACCGGTGGAGGTGCGCCGCCGAGGCCCGGCGAGGTCTCGATCGTGGTGCAGCCGGGCAACAACCTCTGGACGCTCGCACGCATCCACTACGGTTCCGGCATGCGCTACACCCAGATCTTCGATGCGAATACCGGGCTGATTTCCAACCCCGATCTGATCTACCCCGGCCAGATCTTCCATGTTCCGGAGAGAGCGGGTGGGGAAGCCGCGGCCGAAGGGCGATCGGGCTTGGCACCACGCGGGGCGGACGGTATATCCCCCGCCGGACGGAGCGGAGAACGGCGTGAGCCAGAGTGATTCCTTCATCAACGAGGTGAGCGAGGAAGTTCGCCGGGACAAGCTTTATCGCGGCCTGAAGCGGTATGGCTGGATGGCCGCGCTCGTGCTGATCGTGGTTCTCACCGTGATCGGCGGCTACGAATGGCGCCGGAGCGCGGAGCGGCGGGCGGCGGAGGCGGCGGGCGATGCGCTCCGCGTCGCCTATCTCGAAACCGACGCGACCGCCCGCGCCGAGGCGCTGGCCAATGTGGCGGCCCAGGAGCCGGCGGCGGCGGTCGTCGCCCGTTTCGCCGAGGCCGGCAGCCAGATCGAGGCCGGGGAAACCGAGGCGGCGGCGACGACGTTCGCCACGCTCGCCGACCAGCCGGAGACGCCGGAGCTCTATCGCTCGCTCGCGGCGCTGCTGCGGGTCATGCTTCTCGGCGATGCGATGGACCCGAACGAGCGACTGGCCACGCTGGAGACGCTCTCCAACGGCGATTCGCCTTTCCAGCCTCTCGCGCTCGAACAGCGGGCGCTGGTCCGGATCGCGGAGGGCGACCGGGACGCCGCGCTCGCCGATCTCGAAACGATCCTCACCCTGCCCCAGGCGCCGGAGCAGGTCACGACCCGGGCGCGGCAGTTGATCGAAGCCGCGGGCGGGACCGTCCCGGCGGTTCCGACGCTGCCCGCGGCGCCCTCGAACGGCTGAGCCGGAGCAGGATTTCCACCCGATGCGCTTGAAGACCCCGAATGTCCGCCCGGTTCACCTCGCACTCGCCGCGGCCGCGCTGCTGGCCGGCTGCGCCGATGACATCCTGCCGGGCGACCGGATTCCGATCCGCCAGGTCGAGCAGCCGCTGAGCGAGACCGATCCGTCGGCCGTGCGCGCGGTTCCGATCCCGGCGCCGGTGATGAATGCCGAATGGACGCACCACAACGGTTCCGCCGCCGGACGGCTGGTGAACCCCGCCTTCGCCGCGACGCCGACGCTCCGCTGGTCGGTGCCGATCGGCGAGGGCGATGCGCGCCGCCGCCGCATCCTGACCGCGCCGGTCGTCGCCGGCGGCCTCGTCTACACGATCGACGCGGGCGGTCAGATCACCGCGGTCAGCCAGGGCGGCGGACAGGTCGCCTGGACGCGGAGCATCGTTCCGAAGGGACAGCACGCCGACAATGGTCCGGGCGGCGGTTTCGCCTATGCGGGCAATGTGCTCTTCGTCACGACGGGATTCGGCCAGGTGATGGCGCTCGATCCCCGGACCGGCGCCCAGATCTGGTCGCAGCCCTTCGAGGGGCCGATCCGCGCCGCCCCGACGGTCTCCGGCGGGCAGGTCTTCATGGTCGTACGCGACGACACCGGCTACGCGCTCGACGCGGCGACGGGCGAGACCAACTGGTTCGTGCGCGGTGTCGGCGGCACCGGCCTGCTCGGCGGAGCGAGCCCGGCGACCAACGGCGCGCTCGCCGTCTTCCCCTTCGCCTCGGGCGAGGTGCTCGGGATCGTCGCGCGCAACGGGCTGCAGGTCTGGGGCAACGCCGTGACCGGCGGCCGCCGGGAACTGGCGCGTAACGCGATCGTCGATGTCAGCGGCGAGCCGGTGATCGTCGGAAACACCGTCTTCGCCTCCAACCAGAGCGGGCGGACCATCGCGATCGACGCCGATACCGGCGAGCGGCGATGGACGGCGTCGGAAGGGTCCTATGGTCCGGTCTGGCCGGTCGGCGGCTCGGTCTTCATGGTCACGGACGAAGGCGCGCTCGCCCGGCTCGACACCGAGACGGGCCAGGTCGTGTGGCGCACCGACCTGCCGGAATATTACAACGAGGAGAAGCGGATCGAGGCGATCTCGCATTACGGCCCGATCCTCGCCGGCGGCCGGCTCTGGGTCGCGAGCGCCGACGAGACGCTGCGGTCCTTCGATCCGGGCACGGGCCGTCAACTCGGTTCCGTCGAACTTCCGGGCGGGGCCGGGGCGCCGCCTGCGATCGCGGGCGGCGTCATGTATGTCGTCACGCGGGACGGAAACCTTCTCGCTTTCCAATAGCGGCGGGAGGCGGTAAGGATCGCCTTCCTCCGCGAATGGTTCCGGCCTCATGTCCTTCACGCTCGCCATCGTTGGCCGCCCGAATGTCGGCAAGTCCACCCTGTTCAACCGGCTGGTCGGCAAGCGTCTGGCGCTGGTCGATGACCAGCCGGGCGTGACGCGCGACCTGCGCGAGGGCGCGGGGCGGCTCGGACCGCTGCGCTTCACCGTCATCGACACGGCGGGGCTCGAGGAGGCGACCGACGACAGCCTGCCGGGCCGGATGCGGGCGCTGACCGAACGCGCGGTGGCGATGGCCGATGTCTGTCTCTTCCTGATCGACGCGCGCGTCGGCGTGACCCCGACCGACCGCAACCTCGCCGAGCTCCTGCGCAAACGGGCGCCCGAGGTCATTCTCGCGGCGAACAAGGCCGAGGGGCGGGCCGCCGAGCAGGGGCTCTACGACGCCTACGAACTTGGCCTTGGCGAGCCGCTCGCGGTTTCCGCCGAGCACGGGATCGGCATGGACGACCTCTTGCGCGCGCTGGAGCCGGTCGCCGAACGCTTCGAGGATGCCACCGCGATCGTCGATGTCGATGTCGACGAGATCGACGACAGCGTGGACGAGGAAGGCGAGGGCGCGATCCTGCCCCCCGGGCGCCCGATCCAGATCGCCGTCGTCGGCCGCCCGAACGCCGGCAAGTCCACGCTCGTCAACGCCATTCTGGGCGAGGACCGGCTCCTGACCGGACCCGAGGCAGGGATAACCCGCGATGCGATCGCGGTCTCGCTCGACTGGGGCGGCACCCCCTTCCGCGTCTTCGACACCGCCGGGATGCGCAAGAAGGCGAAGGTCCAGGAGAAGCTCGAAAAGCTCTCCGTCTCGGACGGCCTGCGCGCGGTCAAGTTCGCCGAGGTCGTCGTCGTCCTGCTCGACGTGCAGATCCCGTTCGAAAGCCAGGATCTCCGCATCGCCGATTTCGCCGAGCGCGAGGGCAGGGCTGTGGTGGTCGCGGTCAACAAATGGGATCTCGAAGAGGACAAGCCGCACAAGCTCAATGAGCTGCGCGAAGCCTTCGGGCGCCTGCTGCCGCAGCTTCGCGGGGCGCCGATGGTCATGGTCTCGGCGCTCACCGGCAAGGGGCTCGACCGGCTCCAGGCGGCGATCATCAAGGCGCACGCGGTCTGGAACGCGCGGATCTCGACCTCGCGGCTCAACCGCTGGCTCGCGGCGCAGGTCGCCGACCATCCGCCCCCCGCGCCCGGCGGGCGGCGGATCCGGCTGCGCTACATGACGCAGGTGAAGACCCGGCCGCCGACCTTCGTGCTCTTCTGCTCGCATCCCGATGCCGTGCCCGACGACTACAAGCGCTTCCTCGTCAACGGGTTGCGCCGCGACTTCGACATGCCGGGCACGCCGATCCGCCTCTATCTGCGCGCGGGCGAGAACCCGTACAAGGACCGCAAGAAGCCGAACGTGACGGCGCTCGACAAGCACAAGGCGCGGCGCGTCCGCGACTGAGCGGCGGCCCGGGCCCCGCGCGGGTCCGATGCCTTACGGCTTGGTCGGGACCGCGCCCGTCGCGTAGAATTCATCCTGTCTCGCCAGTATCCCGCCGCGGTCCTCAGCCGCGCATCCAGGAGGGATCGGCTCGGCGTGATGGCTCGGCGGGTCTGGATCGGGGGATCGGATGAAGCGGATTGTGCTCTGCTGCGACGGGACGTGGAACCGCCTCGATGCGAAGGAACGCACCAATGTCGCCAAACTGTCCGAAGCGATCCTTGGCACGGCCTATGGTGAGGATGGCGTTCCGGTCACCCAGATGGTCTATCACCTCGACGGCGTGGGCGCCGGGCGGGGGACCGGACGGCTGGCGCAGGCCGCCGACCGGCTGCTCGGCGGCGCCTTCGGCTGGGGTCTCGACGCGCTGATCGAGGAGGGCTACCGCTTCCTCGTGCTGAACTACGAGCGGGGAGACGAGATCTATCTCTTCGGCTTCTCGCGCGGCGCCTATTGCGCGCGGTCGTTCTGCGGGCTGATCCGCCGCGCCGGGATCGTCGAGCGGCGGCACGCCGCGCGGATCAGGGACGCGATGGCGCTCTATCGCGCGGAGGATGGTGCCACGGTGGGCGAGCGTGCCCGCCGGTTCCGGGCGCGCTACTCCGGGCACGTCTCGACGCTCCCGGCCTGGGCCGAGCCCGATGAGGTCACGTCGCGCGAGCGCCACGCGCCGAAGTCGAATCCGAAGCCGGTCAGGCTGCGGCTCGCCTATCTAGGGGTCTGGGACACCGTGGGCGCGCTCGGGGTGCCGAAGGGTCTGCTCGGCACGCTGCTGGGCAGCACGGGATTCATGGGTGAACTGATGGAGTGGATACCCCCGCCGACGGCATCGCGTTGTGCCAAGCTGGCGCTCTTGCGGTCACCAAGGGGAGGAATCCATGAACGAGGCAACAATCATCGGCATTGATCT